>JBDTMP010000026.1:0-9895 GCA_039934215.1 Ginsengibacter sp. | reverse complement strand
AGCTTTTTACCTACGTATGACCAGAGTCCAATACATACTACTGAAGCAGATACATATGCAAAGGGGTTTAAAAAACCAGATTTCCCTTTAAGTACTTCGTCGTGTGCCACCATTTCTTTATCCAACCATGGATAGATATCGGAGCGATGGCCTAACACAATACAAAGAATAACGATTATGGTAATTAATCCCATTACAGGAACCAGCGATGAAATAGCGTCAGAAACTCTGCGAAAAGCAACCTGCCAACCGCCCATTGCCAGTGTGCAAATAATTATAAAAAATGTGGACGTATTTACGAGCAATAACCAAAAAAGGCTGTTTTGAAGCATTACCGCCCAAAATCTTGTACTATTAACATTGTCTCCATTTGCACCTGCAGCGGGATTTAAAAATATGATGCCGCCTACCAACGTAAGCAAGCCTGCAATCATAAGGCCAGCCGACCACTTTTTGTATCCCGCCGGTGTTACATATTGATTGTTCATTAATTTCTGTTTTATAGTAAGATTCTATTTTTTTGCTGTTGCAGAATCCAATTTTGCGGGGGTTGCCGAGCTTGTTGTATCTGAACTGGCTTTATTTCCTTTGTGCTGCACTGATTTTACATATTGAATTACCATCCACCGTTGCTCACGCGTTAACTGGGAAGCATAGCTGCCCATATTATTTTTCCCATAAGTTACTGAATGAAACATAGTCCCTTCAGGCATTTCGACATATTGAGGTAGAGTAAGGTTTGCTACAGCGGGAACCTTACCCCCTGTTGCTAAAGGTCCTTGTGCATCAATGTTAGCTCCATGGCATATAGCGCAATTAATATTAAACAGGCGCTGCGCCTCATTCATTTGAACCGAATCGAGCGGGGGTAATGGATCCATTACCTGTGCGCTCATTTTATAACCATTGGAATCATTTGGCAAAGTATAAGGAAAAAGGTCGCCCCTTCTTATAGTGCCTTCCACAGGATAGGGAACATAATTTATTCCCTCTTCCTTTAAATTATTTGGTGCGTATGCTTCATAAGCACGGCTGTAAGCCATATCAGGCATATAAGTTTTTCCTGGCTCACGCTTACTGTCACAACTTTCAATGCATGTGGTCATTACAAGTGCTAAAGTAAAGGCAAAAACAATTTTTATTTTTTTCATATCTCTATAATGATCTCAGTCAAAATATTCAATTCAAATTCCCTGGTTACTATTTAATAAATATTAATTAGAGAATTATTAATTCTAAACCTGTTAATCAATATCCAACCTCTTCTGTTTGATATAATTTTTGTTCTTTATCATAGCGCCCAAACCACCATCCATCTTCGGCCTCCTGCACATTTATTTCAATGGCGCCATTATTTTGTAAAAAGCTTTGAACTTCTGTATCATTTGTTTTCGCCGTGCATTCAATCACCATTACCATAAGATCATCTGTAGCCCTTGGATGAAAATGGTGTTTCTTAACCCCCGGCATCAACTGGCAAAGCCAGCAAAATGTCCAAACCATCCCTACTGCAGATAATAATACGGTAAGCTCAAACGTAATTGGAATAAATGCCGGAAGTGAAAAATGCGGCTTGCCACCCAAGTTCAATGGCCAGTCTGAAGTAAAAATCCAACCCATCCCGCCAACAGCTATAGAAGTTCCCATAAGACCGAAAATAAACCCGGCGGTATGCAAACTTGTTTCACGTAAACCCATTGCATGATCGATGCCATGAATAGGAAAGGGTGTATAAACATCGTGAATTTTATACCCGGCTCTCCTTACATTTTTAATGGCCGGAAATAAAACTTTTTCATCATCAAAGCACCCTACAACAAATTTTTTTCTCATTTTAATCCCTCCTATATCCCTCTACCCGGGATGTTTTAAAGTAAAATTTATTTAAAATCTTCATCTCCTAAAAATCTCCAACGAGTTCTCCCTTGGGAGCATTTTGTGTGGATTTAATGAGCATGTTCTACTTCTTCCACATAAAATTTTTCGCTATCCAGTTTTTCTAAATCTGTCATTTTGTGCTTATAGTTTTCACCACTTGTTTTTAATATCGCCTTGATCTCAGCAACAGCAATTACAGGGAAATATTTTGCAAAAAGAAAATAGCAGGTAAAGAACAGCCCGAACGTGCCCAGGTAAAATCCGACTTCCCAAATACTGGGGCTGTAATAAGTACTCCACGAAGAGGGTAGGAAATCGCGATAAATGGATGTAACGATAATTACAAAACGCTCAAACCACATTCCCACATTTATGAGTACAGCCATAAAAAAAGTAAACGTAACGTTCCTTCTTAATTTTCTTGACCAAAAAAGCTGTGGCGATACTACATTACAAAACATCATTCCATAATATGCCCATCCGTAAGGGCTAAAAATATTTACCCTGTTTTGCCTGAAAGCCCACCACTCGTATTGGTTTTGGCTATACCAGGCAACAAATAATTCGGTTAAATAAGCGCAACCCACAATGGAGCCGGTAAGTACGATTACCTTATTCATCGCTTCAATATGGCCTATGGTGATATACTCTTCAAGATGTAAAACTTTACGGGTTATTATCAAAAGAGACTGCACCATAGCAAATCCCGAAAAAATTGCTCCGGCCACAAAATAAGGAGGAAAGATGGTTGTATGCCAGCCTGGAACTACTGAAGTGGCGAAATCCATAGATACTATTGTATGTACTGAAAGTACCAGTGGGGTAGCCAAGCCCGCCAGAACGAGGGAGAGGCTTTCATGACGTTGCCAGTGCTTTGTGCTGCCCGTCCACCCAAAAGCAGTAAGTCCGTAAAACATTTTTCTGAACTTTGTCTTCGCCCTGTCACGCACTGTTGCCAGGTCCGGCAATAAACCTGTGTACCAGAATAATAATGAAACCGTAAAATAAGTTGATACTGCAAATACGTCCCAGAGTAATGCTGAGTTGAAGTTTGGCCATAGCGGCCCGCGTGAATTCGGATAAGGCATTACATAAAAACCAACCCATACGCGTCCCATGTGAAAAATAGGAAATTGTCCCGCGCAAATAACCGCGAAAATTGTCATCGCTTCCGCAGCCCGGTTTACGCCGGTTCTCCATCCCTGCCTGAAAAGTAAAAGAATAGCGGATATAAGCGTTCCCGCGTGCCCGATCCCGATCCACCATACAAAGTTGGTTATATCCCACCCCCAGCCAATCGTATGATTTAGATTCCACTGGCCAATGCCATAAGTTACTTCGCGGTACACTGAATAAACCCCAAACAAAAGCAGGCCAATGGCCAACGATATGCCGATCCACCAAAGCTTGCCCGGTTTCACTTCTATAGGGCCTATAATATCTT
Source organism: Ginsengibacter sp. (assembly GCA_039934215.1). Lineage (GTDB taxonomy): Bacteria > Bacteroidota > Bacteroidia > Chitinophagales > Chitinophagaceae > Ginsengibacter. The sequence continues at coordinate 6,573 of JBDTMP010000026.1, read as the reverse complement.
CAGTTACCTGGTGATAATTCTTATCCCCATCAATCAAAGGTTCACGCAGTTGCGATTCGTATTTTAATAATGACATATTCTATGTAGCTTTTAGCTATAAATGAAATCTGTATCGTTATTCCTGTTCCTGCAATATTTTATTAAGTGTGCTCTTCCTCTTTTGTAAGATCACCTACCTTACGCTCGGTGTTCCTCACCTTTACAAGATAATTTACATTACTAAGCACGTGCAACTCCTCTAGCACATAATATTTTCTTTCTTTTTGCTCACGGGCTCTTAGCTGCGCAATTTTACTTTCTTTATCATTCACATTACCAAACATAATTGCGTGTGTCGGACAAGCCTGCATACAAGCAGTTTTCACTTCAAGATCCTTTAAAGGACGATCTTCTTTTTTAGCATTCAACTTTCCTTCCTGCAGACGTTGTACACAGAAACTGCATTTTTCCATTACGCCTCTTGAGCGCACAGTTACATCAGGGTTCAATACCATGCGGGTAAGATCTTCATTCAATTCTGTTGTTGCTTCAGAAATAATTCCACGCTGGTTGTCAGGAAAACTATCCGCCCCGTTATAATCGGCCCAGTTGAATCGGCGCACTTTATAAGGACAGTTATTCGCACAATATTTAGTACCGATACAACGGTTATAAATCATTTGATTAAGCCCTTCGCTGCTGTGATTGGTTGCAGATACCGGGCAAACATTTTCACACGGAGCGTTATCACAATGCTGGCAGAGCATCGGTTGAAAAACAATGTCAGGATTTTCAGGATCTCCGGTAAAATACCTGTCAATGCGAATCCATTGCATATCGTGAAATCTCGACACCTCGTATTTACCAACGGTGGAAATATTATTTTCAGCAACACAGGCAACGGTACATGCCGAACATCCAATACAGGTATTGAGGTCTATGCTCATTCCCCATTTTATTCCCGGCTTATCGTATGTGGGATACAAAGTTGCATCTGTAACAAAATTGTCCCCGTATTTTTCAAGTTCCTCTTTTTCTTCCTCGTTCAATTTGCCGGGATGCGAAATAAATTCGGTAAGCGTAGTTTCTCTTACGATAGGGCGTCCCTCTGTAAGATTGTGTGTTTGTGTTTGGGCTATAGGAAATGTATCCCCGGTTTTTTCGATGGTTACCGGCGCGGAATAAGTAACAGAATTTCCGTTAAATACCGCAAGAGGATATACATTTATACCTACACCGTTTGCTGCCCGGCCAATGAATTCCGCGGTTTTTTCTTTGTTGCTACTTTGCCTTCCATACCCCACAGCCATTGCAATTACATTTGGATGGGTGCCGGGAATGATAAGTACAGGCAGGACAATTGTCTTGCCATTGGAAGTAATTTTAATTGTAGGCTTATGAATATTTACTTCATATTTATCAGAATCCCTCCTGTTCAAAATATCTATGCCAAATAATGATTTTCCCATTTGCGGGGATATCATCGCATAATTGTCCCAGGTAGCTTTGGAAATAGGGTCACTTACTTCCTGCAACCAGGCATTATTAGCACGGCTGCCAGTACCCAGCGATACCTTCTCGTAAAGAACCATTTCGATATCGCCTTCTCTTATACTTCCGATTTTAGCAGCGGCGTCAGTAATATTTCCCGCGAATGTAGCTGAGCTCAATGCAATCCCGGCAACAGCCACTGGAGGTGCAGGCTTTTTTGCAGTTGAATCTGCTGAGGCTGATGATTCGGCTACTCCCGCTGTGGCAGAAGTAAGATCATTTATGTTTACAAAAGCCGTTTGAGTTTTAAGTTGTGCGTTTTCAATGACCCCATCCTGGAGAAACTTTTCGAAATTATTCAACCCGCCCAATTTTGTTATCCAGTAATTCCTGAAATATTCTTCGTATTCATTTGTATTGCCGGTAAGCGTTAAAAGAGAACTCTCAAATTGCCGTGTTTTGAATAAAGGATGAATGACGGGCTGAATCACGCTGATGTAACCAGCTTGCGGCTCAGCGTCGCCCCAGCATTCAAGCCAGTGATGCGATGGAATTATGTATTTGCAGAGCTCGGTGGTTTCATCCATTTTTTCACTGAACGAAACAGTAAGCGGGCATTTCTTTACACCTGTCGCGAATTTATCAGCGGCAAAAAAACTATATACGGGGTTTGCCCCATACACCAATAATGCTCCTACGTTTCCTGAATTAAGATCATCAGTAAGTGCCACCATATCAGCGTCTAACCCCTGACGGTAGTTCACCGGTGTATTCCAGTCAATAGTTTTTCCACCAGCACCTATTGCCTCGTTTATGGCGTTTACAATAATCTGAACATTTGGATCATTGCTGCCACACACGACCAATGCCGCCCCTTTGTTGGCTGCCAGTTCCGCGGCCGCTTTTTTAACGCCTTCCGCAACTTTTCCTGAAATATTTGATGAGGTGCCACCGCCTAAGGCTCCAAGCAACGCAAGAGCGACAGCTCCTGTTTGTGAAGGCTTGTGCAGGTAGCGGTCATCGGCATTTGCCCCGGTAATACTGTAATGACTTTCAAATTGAAAGTGCCTGCTCATCGCGGGCTGCTCTTCATTAATTCTTCTTGTTGCAGCATATTGATTTGCAAAAACAACAGGGCTTAGCCAGGTTGCGAGAAAATCTGCGCCGAGGCTTACGATCACTTTTGCATTTTCAAAATGGTAAGCCGGTATGGCTTTTTTACCATAAGATGCCTGGTTGGCCATTATCATTCCACTATAGGAAACTGCATCATATTGCACATGGCGGCTACCCGGAAACTTTGCAAGAAATTCAGAAACAATTTGCTTTGTAGTTGGAGAAGTAATAGTTGATGTAAGCAACACTGCAGCTTTTCCTGTATTTGCAGCCATTGCATTTGAAACCATCTTGTCAATTACTTCGAAGGTTGCTTCTTTTCCATTTGCCATCGGGTAACGCAGACGCGTAGTGTCATACAGGTCTAAAACAGAAGATTGGCACTGAGCCGATGTTCCGCCATTGGTAAGTGATGAAAGATCATTGCCCTCAATTTTAATCGGCCTTCCTTCTCTTTGCTTTACTACTACCGGAATGGTATCTCCATCGTTAATATAAGTAGAGGCGTAATAATTTGAAACGCCGGGAAGCATGTCATCCGGCTTATTTAAAAAAGGAATCGTTTTACGAACCGGCATTTCACATCCTGCCGCGATAGCTGCCGCCGCTGTACTAAAACCCATATACTTTAAAAAATCTCTGCGGGGAGTTTTCGCATTAAATACATTCTCGTTGGCAAGATCTTCAAATGGCAGTTCTTCTTTGAATTCATTTTTCAATGCTTTCTGTTCAGATTCACTTTGATGAAACTCTTCAAAATTTTGCCAATATTTTTTTTCCATAATGTGTTAATATGCTAATGTGCTAAGTGGCCTATTCGCTAATTCTTTAAATCAAATGTTACAACTAATTCTTTCAATCTATTTCAATAACAAATTTCTTTTTAGATTTCCAATCAGCACATTAGCTCATGGCTAATTAGCTAATCAGAATTAATAGTGACATTTCTGGCACTCCGTTCCACCAATCTTTTCGACTGTAACACTATCGTATTTATTATTTTTTATATCCTCGTGGAATTTTTCGTAAATGCTGTAGAACTTGTTGCCATGGCCCTGTTCATCATTAAATTGAACGTTAGTGGTACGATGGCAGTTAACACACCATCCCATGCTTAGATCGGCGAATTGATGAACCTCGCCCATTTTCTGGATCTCACCATGGCAGGTTTGGCATTGAACACGACCAACTTTCACATGCTGTGAATGATTAAAATACACAAGGTCAGGAAGGCTGTGAATGCGGATCCATTCTATAGGAGTTCCGGGCTTGTCATATTTTTTAAGATCGGGATTCCAGCCTGCGTATTTATATAGTTTTTGAATTTCGGCGTTTGGATTTACAGAGGTTCCATCTTCACGAAAAAGCGGTTCGCCTGCATATTCTTTTACAGACATATGGCAATTCATACACACATTAACTGAAGGTATGTTCGCATGCTTACTATCCTGCGCTCCACTATGGCAATAGAGGCAACTTATCTGGTTAGTGCCCGCATGCACCTTATGAGAGTAATAAATTGGCTGCACGGGCTGGTACCCTTGCTGCCTTCCCAGGCCCATGGCGCCTTCTACCAGAAAATAGCCACCCACCAGGAAAAGGACGATCACTACCATTAACAGATATGCTTTGTTACGGTAAAATGGAACAGGGTGAGCGGGCTTAAGCCCTTCCTTTTCATCAGTTAATTTTTTAAGATTACTATTAACCTGTAAAAGAGTTAAGCCAATAATTGCTAATATAAGAGTAAGTAATCCGTACCAGATTGAATTGTCAGCCCCGGTTTCTCCCGGCTGGGCAGGCGCGCCCTTCGTGCCTGTAGGAGATTCGTATTTATTTGCATAGTCGAGTATAGCATCAATTTCTTCTTTCGTTAATCCGGGAAATGATGTCATTACAACGCCACCTGCTTCACCTTTCAGTTTCTGAGCATAGGGATCAGTATTAGCCATTGCGGTAGCATTTGCAATCCATTTGTACACCCAGTCCTTTGAAGGTTCTCTGTCCCTGGCTCCCTTAAGAGCAGGCCCTACGTATGCCGCATCAGGTTTGTGGCAACTTGCACAGTTAGCTTTGAATAAACTTTCGCCATCCGCTGCAAATAAAAATTCCGGAATTGAAATTAACGATAGGAGAAAAAATATTGCGATTGTTTTTGAAAAAGGCCTGCTGAGTTGATTCATACTCTATATTTCCTGTCTTGTGATAATGGAAAAAATATACTTCAATGGCTGCAAAAATAAGGCAGGATATTGACAAACTGTTAACATTTCCAAATTTTTTTTAGCGTTGAAATACAAAAGATTCTATACATTTTATACGAGGTTGTTTTAAGGTTATAACCAATTATAAATTCAAAATTTATTCCTGTATTTTAAAATGCTATAGAGTTTTTATTTTAGGTGTAATGATGTTTTTAAAATATTGTCCAGGAAGGTTCAATCAATAAAATGAATGATAGCGGTAAATTCTTTTTTTATACTTTGCATTGTAGCGATAATAAAAACTTTTATAATCACATCGTAAGAATTTTGGTGACTTATCAGGATAATATTTTCAGTAAAAATAACCAACCATAATCAAGGACAAGGCATGAAGAAGATCGCAATTTTCGCATCGGGAGCCGGGTCAAATGCGCAAAAAATAATTGATCATTTTAGAGAGTCTGTTTATGCCACAGTAACCTTAATAGTGTGCAACAACCCTAATGCAGGTGTGTTGCAAATTGCATCGGCGGAAAATATCGCCACATTTTTAATAGAGAAAGATGCATTTAAAACTACAGGCTATGTAAGAGAGTTACAAAAATATGGGATAGAATTTATCGTATTAGCAGGATTTTTATGGAAGCTGCCGCAGGTACTTATTGAATCCTTCCGGGGAAAAATAATAAATATTCATCCTGCATTATTGCCGGCATATGGGGGCAAAGGAATGTATGGAAACGCAGTTCATGCCGCCGTGATAAACGCGAAAGAAAAACAAAGCGGTATCACCATTCATTACGTGGATGAAAAGTATGATCATGGTGACATAATTTTTCAGGTAGCCTGCCCCGTTACTAATGAGGAAACCGCTGAATCGCTGGCGCAAAAAATTCATTTACTGGAGCATACATATTATCCCGCGGAGATCGAGAAAATTATAAGGCAATAAGCAGGTATATTTATTTTTCTTTAAAGAAATTTTATGAAGCTTCCCACTTTCAGCGAGCATAAAAAAGAATTCCAACTAGAGAGAATTATCTTATTCAGCGATGCTGTCTTTGCCATAGCGATTACGCTGCTGGTGATTGAATTAAAAATTCCGGAAATAAGCCATCCGGTAACCGAGCAAAAGATAGTGCAGGGCGTTGCAGATATCCTGCCGAAATTTATAGGCTTCCTCGTGAGTTTTTTTTTAATAGGACTTTACTGGACCATCCATCACCGCATGTTTGGCTTCGTGGTTCATTACACCCAACGGCTCCTTTGGCTTAATTTACTTTTCTTACTGGGTATTGTATTGATGCCCTTTAGTACTTCATTTTACAGCGAGTATATTTTTGAATATTTAAAAACACCCGTTGTGATGTACGCTTTTAATATCTGCTTCATTGGGATTATGAATTATGTACTTTGGAAATATATAAGCAACCCGCAAAATAATCTTTCAGATAATTTATCAAAAGAACTGGCGGGCTATTATTCGTTCAGGGCGCTCGCCGTTCCAGTGATCTTTGCGGTAATGGTTATCGCATACCTGTATTTTCCAAGATATGCTATATACATACCGCCATGTATCCCTGTAGTGATGTGGATTATTGGCAGGGCCTACAAGAAAAAATTAGACAAGGCCTGAATGCCAGGCTTCCGGTTCTTTCATGAAAAATTTCCCCATACCCAGGGATTTCTAAATGATTGAAATGATTTCACCCTTTGAAACATCCTGTTGGTATTAACAAAGTACCTATATCTCTATTTTTCCGGTGTACACACTGTTCGCCGC
>JBDTMP010000025.1:0-6155 GCA_039934215.1 Ginsengibacter sp. | reverse complement strand
ATCGCTGCAACCAATAATAACAAGGTTGATTTTGGCTGATGAAAATTGGTGATCAATCCTTTTGTAAGTTTGAATTGATAGCCAGGTGCAATTATTATTTGCGTTTGAATTAAAAGCTTTTTTATTTTTTTCTTTTGCAGAAAATGCAATAATGAGGTCAGCGCTTTTTCCCGGTTACAGGTTTTATTAAGAAGATCATCTTCATAAACTTCCCATTGCTTAATTGCAAGATCATCAACTTCCCGATCAGGGTAAAGCATCGACTTAACTCCCATCCAGTAAAGGCTTTCAACAGTTCTCACAGAAGTAGTTCCCACGCAAATGATTTCATTTGTAAGATTGTTTAATAATCGTTCTATAAACTCCGTTGAAACTTCCATCCATTCGGCATGCATTTCGTGATTTTCCATAGTTTGGGATTTCACGGGCTTAAAAGTTCCTGCCCCCACATGAAGTGTTGTAAATGCAGTGTTGATATTTTTTTCTTTCAAAGAATAAAATATATGTGGGGTAAAATGTAATCCTGCCGTGGGTGCAGCTACGGAGCCTTCATACTTTGAATAAATCGTCTGGTATCTTGTTATGTCACTCTCTTCTGCTTTTCTTTTTATGTAAGGTGGCAAGGGAATATCGCCGGCATTTTCCATTATTTCCGCAAACGAATATTCACCGGGCGACCAGGTTAATTCTACCACATAAGCGTCCGCTAATTTTTCTGTGAGAGCGGCAGTTAATTTTATTTTAGTTCCATCGATCGTGATATCTTTCTCAAGAAATTTTTGCTTCCATTTGCTTGCACCGCCAACCATACACTTCCATTGTATTTTTTCTTTTTTCTGCAAAACAACTGCATAATCTTTTACATCTCCATAAGGTTCCAGGCAAAAAATTTCGATGACCGCACCCGACGGTTTCTGAAATAAAATTCTTGCCTTGATTACTTTAGTATCATTAAAAACGAGAAGTGAATTAGCGGCAAGATGATCAGCAATATTCTTATACCGGTCTTCAGAAATTTCACCATTGCGAAAAACGAGCAACTTTGAATCATCTCTTTTTTCCAGCGGATAGTTTGCGATTTTTTGTTCCGGCAGTTGATAGTCAAAATTAGATATGGAAATATTTTTAGGATGCATAGATTAAAATACAGTAACTGCTAAAATGAACAGTAAACCTGAATGCCGGGCACAAATTAAATTAAACCTTATCCTTTTTGATGTCATCGACTACCGCCGGGTCAAGAAGGGTACTTGTGTCACCTAAATTACCGGTTTCACCTTCGGCGATCTTACGAAGAATGCGGCGCATGATTTTTCCGCTTCTTGTTTTGGGCAGTCCCTTTACAAATTGTATTTTATCAGGTTTGGCTATGGCACCTATAATGCGTGTTACTGTTTCCAATATATCTTTTTTGGTCAGTTCAGGATCGTGCTCACCATTTTCAGTAATTACATAGGCATAAATTCCCTGCCCTTTTATATCATGCGGAAAGCCCACTACGGCGCTTTCCACCACATTCGAATGCATGTTGATAGCATTCTCCACTTCCGCTGTGCCAATACGGTGGCCACTTACATTAAGCACATCATCCACGCGGCCTGTGATGCGGTAATATCCTTCTTCATTGCGCAATGCACCGTCGCCTGTAAAATAGTAACCGGGGTAGGAATCGAAATAAGTTTTGCGGCAGCGCTCATGATCTCCCCAGGTAGTTCTAAGTATGCCCGGCCAGGGAAATTTAATGCATAAATTTCCGCTTACGTCGCTACCGGAAATTTCATTTCCTTTTTCATCCATAAGCGCAGGTTGTATGCCGGGCAAGGGAAGTGTGGCGAATGAAGGTTTCATTCCAGTAACACCGGCAATAGAAGAAATGAGTATGCCCGCTGTTTCTGTTTGCCACCACGTATCTACAATAGGGCATTTGTTTTTACCAATATTTTTATAAAACCATTGCCATGCTTCTTCATTAATGGGTTCCCCTACACTACCCAGCACCCGTAATGAATCGAGATTTTTATCTTTTACGGGATCCAGCCCATGCGCCATCAGAGCACGAATGGCAGTAGGCGCGGTATAAAGAATGTTAACTTTGAATTTATCGGTAATGTCCCAAAAACGGCCAGCATCGGGCCAGGTAGGAATTCCCTCAAACATAAGTGATGTCGCGCCGGCCGCCAATGGCCCGTAAACAATATAGCTATGCCCGGTTACCCAACCTATATCGGCTGTGCAAAAAAAGACTTCACCGGGCTTGTAGTTGAATACATTTACAAAAGTATAGGCAGTGTAAATCATGTAACCCGCAATAGTATGAACTACTCCTTTGGGTTTACCTGTGGACCCTGATGTGTACAAAATAAACAACGGGTCTTCAGCATCCATTTCCTCAGCAGGGCATGGAGGATTTCCCTGGGTTTCTACTTTTTTTATTTCATCTTCCCACCACAGATCACGACCCTTAATCATTGAAACCGGTGTGCGTGTACGGGTACAAACAATTACTGTTTTTACCGAATGGCATTGAACAAGCGCATCATCTATTACAGATTTTAGTGGTATCGATTTTGTGCCGCGAAAAGCGCCATCGCATGTGATAACAAGACTGCATTCTGCATCATTAATACGGTCGGCAATTGATTGGGCAGAGAAACCTCCAAAGACTACTGAGTGAATGGCACCGATCCTGGCGCAGGATAATACCGCTATAGCCAGCTCTGGTATCATACCCATATAAATACATATGCGATCTCCTTTTTTTACATCATTATTTTTTAAAACATTTGCAAACGCAGAAACTTTCTGATGCAGTTGCTTATAAGTAAGTACTCTAAAACTTTCTTCCGGGTCATTCGGTTCCCAGATAATAGCTGGCTCATCGCCGGATTTTTCCAAATGGCGGTCAAGGCAATTTTCAGTAATATTTAGTTTAGCCCCTTCGAACCATTTTATTTGGGGAGCGTTGTCTCCTGTAAAACTCCATGATAATACATTATCCCATTTTTTTTTCCATAAAAAATTTTCAGCGATATCTCCCCAGAAAGCTTCCGGCTGGCTTACGCTTTTTTCATACAAATCATTGTATTGATCAATCGTTGTAATTTGAAAAGGATATTCCATTATTAAAGTTTTTAATTTTTATGCAATCGGTTATTTTTCTTATTAAAGCGGATAACAAAAATAAATCATTATGTTACTTTATCACAGCTTGATAAATTGCGTCTTGTATATTCCCCCTTATATTCATTCTTGATAATTTTAAATTAGTACCTCCATCGGGATTTACCCGGTTACTTAAAAATACATAGACAATATTTGTTTTGGGATCGGCCCATACACAAGTACCAGTGTAGCCCGTGTGCCCAAAAGTAAGCGGTGATGCCAATGCCGACGGATAAGGGTCTTTGCTTGAGGCATTATCTTTTTCTGGTTTATCAAACCCAAGGCCACGGCGGCTTATAGGACTATTATATGCGGTAAAGAGCGCTATCGTTTTCGCTTTGATATAACGTTCCCCTTTAAATGTACCGCCATCCAGCAGCATTTGAAATATAGAAGCTATACCTTCCACGTCACTAAACAAACCTGCATGGCCTGCAACGCCTCCAAACATGGCCGCACCCGGATCATGCACATCACCATGAAGATGTTGCATCCGGAATTCCATATCATTTTCAGTAGGAGCAATTCTATTGGTGTCAAATTTTTCACGTGGCTTAAATCCGGTTGAGGTAAGTCCCATGGGTTTATAAAAATTTTTATCGGCATATTTATCCAACGTCAAACCGGAAATTGCTTCAACAATTTTACCAAGAAAAATAAAATCATTATCACTGTAAATATATTTCTCCCTTGGGCCCACTTTACTGTCGATAATTCTTTTGTATATGGTGTCCTCCCAATCGTTGCGCATGTACATATTTTGCGCGACTCTTATGCTGAATGAATCATTTTTAGAAGAAGAATATATCGATGCCATTGGCTGCTTCGTGCTGTCGATAGTTTCTTTATAAAAAGGAATAAAGGCTATCAAGCCTGCCTGGTGTAAAAGGATGTCTCTAATCTCCAGCTTAGCTTTATTGGTTCCTCTCACCCATGGAAGATAGTCGCCAAGCGTTTTATTTAATTTAATTTTCCCCTGGTCATACAACTTCATTACGGATAGCAAAGTGGCGCAAATTTTTGTAACCGAAGCCATATCGTAAATGGAATGCAATGTTACAGGTGCAGGATCATTATAATTATACGTACCATACGCTTTTTCAAAAGCTATTTTACCATTCCTGGCTGCCAGCACTACACAGCCGGGCATCGCTCCGGCACCAATTCCCGCATCTGCGATGCTATCGATTACTGAAAGTTTTGACGCATCCAGCCCAACCTGCTCAGGCGTTGCCACAGGAAGTAAATTATTTGTAGTAATAATTCCGCTTCCATATTGATAGGCATCGCACACCGTTACCGGCAATTTTCCCCTTGCGTTTATTTTTCCCTCCAATAAATCAACGGCTGTTCTTTGGGTTATGGAATCATCTTCATAGCACGCAACAAGATTATTTGCATTGCAGAAATTTTTAAGAGCATAAGGGTTCCCAAAATCAAACATGATCACATCATTATTTTGCAAAACCGAATCAACAAGATTAAGAGCGTACTTGCTTATCTTAAAATTATCTGAAGGATAGCGGGCATAGTTGTGAATACCTATTACAACTGATTTGTAACGATTTTTTATTAGCTCGACGGTTGACAGTATTCTTGCAGCATCCTCCTGGTAATCAAAATAAAAAGCATCTGCATTGTAATCATCTTTCATTCTTTGAGAAAATGCATTTGCGGCGCTAATTCCAATCCCCAGGTAAACAATATTTTTATCGGTACTACGCGGCTTTTCGAGAGGGAAAAACTTAATATCTTTTTTACCTAAAACGGTGATGGCGTTTTCCGCAACCAACTTTTTCATTTCGGCTATACCTGCATTCAGATCATTTGCAAGATTATCAGTATTTACCGGTTTTACGTTTGCAACTCCGTATTCGTATTTATACAAAAGAACTTTTTTGCATTTGGCATAAATATCCTCCCAGCCCAACTTATTATTTTGAATGGCCTCTTTTATTTTCAGGATAGATGTGGGAACATCAGCGGGAAGGCAAAGTATATCGTTGCCTGCTACCAGGGATTCTACGGCAATTTCTCCACCGGGAAAATATTTGGCAACACCCTGCATGTCTAATGCATCAGTAAAAGTCAGGCCCTGGTAATTGAGCTGATCCCGCAATAAACCTGTTACATTTTTTTTTGATAAAGAGGTTGCTGTATTTGCAGTCGTGTCAATAGCAGGAATATATAAATGTGCAATCATTACACTTCCAACTCCTGCCTCAAACATCTGCTCAAAAGGATACAGCTCGAGTGAATCCAATTGTTCCATGGTTTTATTTATCACGGGTAAATCACGATGCGAATCCACCGAAACATCTCCATGCCCCGGAAAATGTTTGGCGCAGGCAAGCACGCCTTCATCCTGCAAGCCCTTCATGTACGCAATACCGTTACGTGCAACTTTATATTTGTCTTCGCCAAAAGAGCGATCGTTTATTACAGGATTATCAGGATTATTATTTATATCTACGACAGGGGCAAAATTTACCTGTATGCCCATACGCTTGCACTGCTTCGCCACCAGCTTGCCATAGTTATAAATAATAGAAGGATCCTGAACAGCGCCCAGCATCATTTGGTGATTGAGCGGCATAACACTGTCAACACGCATGCCGAGCCCCCATTCTGCATCAATACAAACCATCAAAGGTGTTTTCGCAATCGACTGAAAGGAGTTAATGAAATTCGCCTGCTTCACGGGGCTTCCCTGGAAAAGAACAATGCCGCCTATATTGTATTTTGTAATGGCATCAGCAATTAACGAATCATAATATACAGGCCCTTCTTTTGTATAACTGCTTTCACGCAATACCATTAGCTGCGCAATTCTTTGATCATCATTCAAAGAATTAAAAACGCTATCTGCCCAATGCTGAGCAGCAGGATTTATATTTTTTTGCGCAAAAACATTCGTAAAAAAAAGGGCACAGAGAATCAGCAAATTTGATCTTATCATAGTTTTAAAGGTAGGGTACAATTTAAGAAGATTC
>JBDTMP010000024.1:0-8863 GCA_039934215.1 Ginsengibacter sp. | reverse complement strand
TTTTAGGTTTAAATTTGCATCTCCATTTTATTTAGAAACCACATTTTAATATTAATTTTTGTAATTGAACCATCTCTATGAAAAAGCTAAAATTTTTATTTTTTTTAATCTTCATTTTTACAGGAATAACAACTTTCTCACAAAGAAAAATAACAGGCCAGGTAACTGACGCAACATCTCATCCCGTAGCAGGTATTTCTATTCATATCCTTAATACTAATTATGGTTCTGTTTCAAATAGTGAAGGAAATTATGTAGTCCCTAAAGTTTTGCCGGGAAAATATATCATCATGTTTTCTTCAATAGGTTATGTAACCAAAACTGAAGAAATAGATGTGGCCAAAAATGATTTGAACATTAACGCAATTCTCGAGCAAAGCGGTAAGAGACTCGATGAAGTGTTGGTTACGGCGCAAAAAGAAGAAGCCCTTTTACAGAAACTTCCCCTCAGCGTAACTTCGATTTCTGCGCAAAGGGTAAGAGAATCCAGGATTTGGGACAGTAAAGATATTACGGGTTTTGTCCCTAATTTATATTCAGCGGACCCCGGAGATAAGAGAAACGTTACATCCATTCGCGGTATCACCAGTTCTTCTTATGACCCTGCAGTTGCAACATATATTGATGGCGTTAACCAATTTAGTTTGGATACATATATAAGCCCGCTGTTTGATGTAGAACGCATTGAAGTTTTGCGCGGGCCACAGGGTACTTTATATGGACGAAACGCAATGGGTGGCGTCATAAATATTATTACCCGGCAGCCAACAAATAAGACAGATGTGTTCGCGGAAATAAGCCTGGGAAATTATGGAAAACAGAGATATAGTGCCGGCTTAAAAATACCTGTTATAAAAGACAAATTATTTTTCGGAGCGGCAGAATTATATGATGGAAGTAATGGTTTTTACACCAATGAATTTAACAGCAGTAAATACGATAAACAGCACAGCATAGTTGGCAATTATTATTTGAAATACAGGCCCAACGAAAGGCTGGCTATCACACTGAACGCAAAACATAATAACAATAGAAACAATGGTCCGTTCCCGTTAGTATTTGGTGTGGACGATGCTTTTGCCAATCCATATAAATTAAATCAAAATGCTCTTACAAAAATTATTGATAATACTTTCAATACTTCTCTCTCAATAAATTATACAGGAAGAAGGTTTACTTTGCAATCACAAACATCTTATCAATCCAATTACCGTTATTACAACAAGCCAATTGATGCCGACTTTTCTCCTATAGATGGAATTACACTTATTAATGATTATGGAAAAGACTGGAACAATGTAAAAGTAGCCACACAGGAATTTAAGATAAGCAATGCCGCCAGTTCTGCATCCCTATTAAAATGGACCGCCGGAACTTATTTTTTTTATCAGCGAAGCCCTACCAAAGCCAATACGCATTTCGGTGATGACGGAACTCTTGTAGGAGCGCCTGATAATAATTTTTCCCTTATCAATACATCAACCGCAAAAGGATATGGTATTGCTGTTTACGGACAGGCAAGCTACAGGGTGACAAAAAGATTAAATTTTACCGGCGGCCTCCGCTACGATAATGAATACAAAAAATTAAGTGTTCTTGGTGAATACCAAAAAGATCCTGATCCTGCATTTCCATTAAGACCTGATACGTCTGCCCGCGCAACCTTTAATGCGGTAACAACTAAGCTTGGCCTGGATTATAGCCTGGATGCAAATCATCTTTTATTTGCTTCATACGCTCGGGGTTTCAGGGCCGGTGGATTAACTCCACTGTCATCTGATCCCTCGCAGCCGGCTTTGTTTCCCTACAAGCCGGAGTATAGTAATAATGCTGAAGCAGGAATGAAGAACAGCTTTTTTTCTAACAAAGTATTTTTTAATATCAGTGCCTTTTATACGACTGTTACCAATGCACAAGTGCCCACGTTGGTTTTACCGGATGCGGTTACAATAACCAAAAACACGGGCTTACTTCATTCTGGTGGCATAGAAGCAGAACTAATGGCAGCTCCTGCAGAGGGATTGGAAATAAGCTACAATGCCGGCTATACAGATGCGCATTATAAAAATCTAAAGCTTGCTCAAAACGGAAATGTGATTGATTTAAAAAATAAACATCCCGTTTTCACACCGGATTATACTTCCATGCTGGCAGTTCAATATAACTATCGCATGAAAAATAAACCTGGTATAAAAATTATGCTCCGCGGAGAATTGAAATCGATCGGGAAGCAATATTTCGATCTTGCCAATACGTTGCAGCAGAAACCATATTCCTTATTAAATGCAAGCGCCGGAATTTCATCAAAAAATTGCGAACTAATATTGTGGTCGGGTAATCTAACCGGCGAAAAATATATTTCCTATGCTTACGATTTCGGCGGCGTGCATCTCGGAAATCCAGCAACCTACGGCGTTACAGTAAAAATCAATACATCCAATTAGGCTTATACACATTTTCGATTTTTAACCTGCTTAAGTCTATATTTTTTGTGCATAATTTTGTGCAAAACGGGTGCGCAATAATCAACAAAAAAAGTTGCAAAACAGCGGTTTCCCAATGTATCTTTGAATCACAATTGGAAAGTGAAAGTCATTAATTTGATGGAAGCTTTTCAAACGAAAGCATCGGGTTAGTAAGTAAATACGATCTTCAAGCAATTGAAAGGAGTAAGAAAACAAACTTGATGCTTTTTCTATTTGCCCATCTCCATCTGGCTTTAATTGATTTTGATAAAGTCGGGTTTTCTTATCAACTGGGGATTGTATTTGAACCTTATATTAGTTGATATATCAAAACGAAAACTTTCATTGTAATTATTTTTACCGGGGAAATAAAATCCTTTAAGCTCGAGTGTTCCGAAGATAAGGCTCTCATTTCTCGTCCTTAATCCACCGCCAATAGAGGTATAAAGTTTTGTAGCTGAGAGATAAGGGGAAAAAACGCTGGTGTTTACAAAAACAAACGGTGCAAAACGAAAGGCAGCAAGTGACCAGGGACTGAAAAATACAGATTCAGCTTTTACGGTCGCTCTTAAAGTGCCACCCACCGGGCTATTGCCGATCTCGGGCAAACCAAATGCACTTTGTAATAATAGGGGTTCGTTTAATACAGTATTTACCTGTTGGGCTACATCAAGATTGAAAAAAAACCGCTGCTTCCAATTAGGACCCAACGAATGCAGCCGTTGTACGTATGCAATGCCGGCAAGCAAATTAATGTCTTCAATAGTTGTTCTCTTCAAATTCGCTTCTGCTCTTATCGTGTAACTTATATAATTGTTTCTCTTATTAAAATAAGAACGGTCGTAATTAAAACCCAAAAAGGATCGCAATGAATTTTGCTTTTTAGTAAAGCCTGCTGTCAAAGTAAGATTCAGCCCTTCAGGAATATCTTCATTGCGGCCAAACCCATAAATGTATTTTGTTTTATAAAAGTTTTGACGGTAAAAAGTTAATGACCCAAGTACTCCTGTAAGGTCTGCAAACCTCCAGTAATAGGAAGCCGAATATTTTTGCGGTACATCCAGGAATTTCCTGTCAATAACCCGCAGGCCTACCAGCTTTCTTAATACGCTATCTTCTTTTTGTTGGGTATAGCCTCTTGAATTAATATTATATCCTGCCCACGCTTCAAAATTATAATACTGGTAGCGGTTATTATGGTAATAGACTGAATCGTTGCTGTACATATTGCTGGTGGAATGGTAGGATCCGTTAAACTCGTAAGTCCATCTCATATACCTGTTAACAAGCGGTTTTGATACATTGAGGTAGTACAGGTTTTCTTCCCGCGGGCCATCAATGGCTGAATAAAAACTTTGATACCCCAGTTCCCCATTAATAAAGCTGCCGCCAATATTCCGTTGAATATAACCGGCGCCAAAACCAAAATTATTTTTTCTTTCGGTATCAAAAAGACCCTGGAAAACAAGTGCATTTCCGAGTCCTTCAAAATTATCTTCCCGCACTTCCACGTCTGATCTTTTTAAACCAATAGAACCAATAGCTCCACCAATGGAGAAAACGTCTTTTACCTTTACAATCACATCGATTGAATCTGTGCCTGCAACAGGAAGTATCTCGAAATTGGCATCCAGTATATATGGAAGCTGTCGCAGAAAAGCTATATTATCCGACATCAGGTAAGGTTTTACCGTGTCATTCTTATTAAAAAAAAGATTGTTTTTTATAACTGACGGCCGAGTGGTGCGGTGCATATTATTAGCCAGCCTGGTTAACGTGGTGACCACCTTTTTTGTAGTGTCCGCTATAGGAATACCAAATGGCAACTCCCCGGTTATTATATTTCTTATGATGTATCCCTGGTAGTTAAGAAAGGGCAGATCATTTCTTTTTGGATCATTTACTTTTTCTACTTCAGTAGAATCTTTCATAAAATTTTTCATCACCTTCACTAACAATCCTTTTTTGTTCCTGATGTAATCGTCTAATGTTTTTCTTGGAATCGTATCTTTTTGTGCGGCTGCAGCCAATTGCAGAAGGCAAAAATTTGCGGTCATTAATAAAGCCAATAAATATTTTTTGAAAGGTGTCATCAGGGCTTTTAAATATACGTTAGTAAAAATAACGAAATAAGACGCAGGCAAATGTTATAGAAATCTATGATTTTTTAAAAATATATAATCTTCAAATCCTGGCAATTGCAAATAGAAATGGCAGGTGAAAGAATTCTTAAAAAGAGTAATAAAAAGTTGAATATTTGAGGCTATGATAATAGCCGCCCGGAGTTGAAGTGTACCTGTTAATGTATAAATTACTTCACTTTAATTTATCAAGAAATATATAGCGATCCCTGGTCTTTTCAGTTTCGGCTTTTGTATTTACATCGATGTACATTAATGTTGCCGGACCGCCGCTTTTCACAGCGGGCCATGTAGGTAAACCGATGCCATTTGGATTTCCCGTTTTTATAAAATTTAAAAAATATCCCTGTATAATCTGAGATACTTTGTAATCCTCCGGCTGCCAGTCATACACACGGTTAGTCGGCAGGTTGCCCATCGCATATTCAATCTCGGCAGAATGGGAAGCACCGCTTGCCGCGGATTCCTGTACGTCACCGCTCGCTGAACGCAGAGCAGGTCGTGGACGGGCATACTTATAACGATACACGGGCTTGCCTCCTGTGTTGCTTTGCATGTCTGACCATTTCCAGGTACTAAAGCCGATGAAACGATCACTGGCGAGATCAGTCGCTACCTGCTTCACAGATTCATCGTCTGAAGCTTTATAAACTTTCAAAATTCCCTCAGCATTTTCGCCATATAACTTTTGTATTGCTTTGCTATAATTTTCCTGTGTTGCACTATCCTTTGCTAAAATGGATCTGTAATTTCCTTCTTCAGAATTCCAGCCTACAAGTAATGGAACATGAGCCTGTGCGCCTGAGGCAAAAATTTGTGCCGGTGATTTTGGTAAAAAATATCCATCAACATCTACGGAAAATCTTGACGAGCCGGGCTTCGCTGTTGCCTCAAGAAGTCCTTCAGCTGGTATCGCACGCAATGCAGCTAAAGATCCGGCGCCAATATTTTTTGCAAATTGTACTCCGGCCTTTTCGGCTTCAGCAAGTGAAACAGTAGATTGTTTTCCAAGCAGCGAAC
This sequence comes from Ginsengibacter sp., assembly GCA_039934215.1. Lineage (GTDB taxonomy): Bacteria > Bacteroidota > Bacteroidia > Chitinophagales > Chitinophagaceae > Ginsengibacter. The sequence continues at coordinate 3,237 of JBDTMP010000024.1, read as the reverse complement.
CGCTTTCACCTATGGCTCCTGCTATAATATTCTTTGATAATGGAGAAGCCATTTGAGCGCTTACAGAAAACGAACCTGCAGACTCTCCGGCGATTGTAATTTTTTTAGAGTCGCCACCAAAAGCGGAAATGTTTTGCTGTACCCACTGAAGGGCGGCACTTTGATCGAGAAGACCATAATTGCCTGAAGCATGATGGGGTGATTCCTTTGTAAGTTCAGGGTGGGCGAAAAAACCAAATACACTCAACCTGTAATTTACCGTGATAGCAATTATACCTCTTCGTGCCATGCTCTCGCCATCATACCGATACTCAGAACCATCGCCTGCTACAAACCCGCCACCATAAAAATATACGAGTACCGCAAGTTTATCATTTGCTGATTGTGCAGGTGTCCAGATGTTTAGGTATAAACAATCTTCGCTCACTCCGTCGGAGCGAAAATTCATATCGCTGAAGATTGGCCTTTGCATAGCACGCGGCCCAAAGTTGTATGCTTTACGCACACCTTCCCAATTCTTTAGAGGCTGTGGCTCTTTCCAGCGTAGATCTCCAACAGGGGGTTGTGCAAAAGGAACTCCTTTGAAAGTCCGGATTCCTGAATCGTAAAGCCCTTCGAGAATTCCATTATTGGTTTTAACCTGTAAGTTTATGGCCTTATTTGCCTGTTGTGCATCGCTCTTTAAACCTGATATAACAGTGAGGATTATTAGAATAAATATTTTTTTCATGATGAGTAAATCTAAAATAAATTATTAGAAGGAGTTCCTAAAAATTAAGTCTTAAAATTAACGGGTGAAAAATTACCGGAAAGAATTTCCGGCAATAAATATTTAAATCAGTGACATTAAATTTTCTTCATTTTCGATTAGTCGTTTTAGTAACGCTGACTGGTTTCCTGCCCTTACAAAATTTTGGTTTTCATATTTGGCGCCATAGTAAATATCATTGTTGATATGATCAGTAAGAAACCTGATTGCCTGCATGTAGATCATGAATTTTCCGGCATAAATAAAATGTTCTTTTTCCTCATCAGTTAATTCTTCATTCATCTCGCTCATATATCCTTTGAAAATTGAGACAAAAAATTTTTCCCTGATCTCAATTTTGGAAAAATCCTTTTCTTCTTCGCTTACGGGTGACAGGTAGGTTCGTATCATATCTCCGGCGTCGCTTATAAAATAGCCCGGCATTACTGTATCGAGATCAATTACACACAATCCTTTGTCTTCTTCATTAAAAAGTACATTACTGATTTTCGTATCGTGGTGCGTTACTCTTAGTTTGAATTCAGGATTGTGTAAAATTCTTTCATATGTTTCCACTATATTTTTATTCTGTATAATAAACTCAACCAATTCCTTTGATTGTTGAAGCCGGTTTTTATTTCCTTTTTCCAAAGCCTCCAAAAACTGAACGTACCGCAGGGATAGATTGTGAAAATCCGGTAATGTAATTTGCAATTTATCTACAGGGAAAGAGGATAATAATCTTGTGAACTTTCCAAATTCTTTAGCTGCTTCAAAAGCCTGCTCAGGGGTTTCCGCAGCATTTATCGTATGCGAGCTTTTTACAAAATGTGAAAGCCTGAAATAACCTTTTTCCGCAAGAAAAACCATTCCTTCATTTTTATTTGTTTTTATTGGAACAATGAATAAATAGCCTGGGTCATTGTGATGCAGGTAATCATCAAGCGCCTTAAGGTTGGAGGCTATTGCCTGGGGGTTGTTAAAAATTGAGGTATTAATTCTTTGCAAAATATAGTCATCATGAGAATTTTTTAGCCGCCATGTCTGGTTGATGAGCCCATTATTTATTTGCTCAATTTCGAATTGATCCTCATCAAGATCGTAAGCTGAAAGTATTTGTTGGATCATTAATAATGATTCAGGGGTGATGTTATTAAACAAACATAAAGGAGTTAAATGTATTAGCAAAGCGCAAACGATTGCCTTTTTTTACTTTAATCTGCATTCAAAAAAATGATTTCAAATAAAAATATAATATTGGAAATTGCAGAAGACGTTTCGAATTGGTACAATTGCGATATTGATAAAAGATGTTTTTGGACGAACGAAATTTTAGTGCTTGATATCGTTATTTAAAAACATTAACTTATAACTTATCAATACTTTTATCAGGGGGAAACAAGCTAATCAAAATTATAATTTACTTTTTGTGAATTACAAGCTGGCCTTCAATAAGTATATTTTTATAATCAGTTTTTTTTTCTTTTAATTCATTACCCGGAGTTAGTAAATCAAATAATATTTCAGCAGCTTTTTTTGCCTGCTCATAAGGATATTGCTCAACGGATGCCAATGGCGGGAACTCAAGATAATTTGTAATGGGAAGGTTAGCATAACTCACAAAGGAAATGTCTTTATTGATTTTTAGCTTGATTTTTCTTGCATATTTAATAGCGTCCAATGCAACATAATCGTTAATGGTAACAATTGCAGTGGGGGGTTGTTTTAATTTCAACAATTTTTCCATCGCTTCATAAGTTTTTTCCTGTGTTAAATCGGTAGTTACTATCAACGACAAATCAATTTTTATTTTTTTCTTTTGTAAAACATCCATATAGGTGTTGGTTCTTTCTTTGCACGAACTCATTTCTTCCGGCCCATTAATTACTCCAATTCTTCTATGGCCTTTTGAGATAAGAAATTCTATGGCTTGTTTAGTGCCGGTAGTAAAATTGGAAGCTACTTTATGTACTGTTGGAAGGTCAGGAACCCGGTCAAAAAAAACAATGGGAATATTATATTTTTCGAGGGCTGTAAGGTGCTCATAGTTTTTGGTGTGCTTGGCAATAGAGACTATCAATCCATCTACACGATGATTTTTCATCGCTATTACAATTTGCTTTTCCTGTTCTATATCATCATTCGATTGCCCAATGAGCACACTATACTTATGATCTTTTGCAACATCTTCTATTCCATTGATAGCTTGTGAAAAAAATTCTTCTTTAAGGTTTGGCAGGATCACACCAATTGAATGTGTTTTTTGTTGCTTAAAAAATAGAGCCGTCTGGTTAGGTTCATAATTTAATTCCTTTGCTAATTGTTGCACCTGTGCTTTGGTACGCAACCCAATGCTTGGATGGTCGTGCAATGCCCTTGATACAGTTGAAACAGAAAATTTCAAACGCCGGGCTATTTCCTTGAGAGTGGGTAGTTTATTTTCCATACAAGCAGTGTCTCCGCAAATTACACCAAATGTTGAAAAATAG
>JBDTMP010000023.1:0-2719 GCA_039934215.1 Ginsengibacter sp. | reverse complement strand
GGAATTTTAAACTGATCTGCTACTGCCAGTACCACGCCTCCTTTTGCGGTACCATCAAGTTTGGTAATTGCAAGTGCGGTTACTTCCGTTGAGGCGGTAAAATGCTTTGCCTGTTCAAGAGCATTTTGACCGGTACTTCCGTCGAGCACTAATAAAACTTCATGGGGAGCATTGGGTAAAACTTTGCTTATCGACCGTTTTATTTTACTAAGCTCATCCATCAGGTGAATTTTATTATGCAATCTTCCCGCGGTGTCAATAATTACAACATCAATATTTTTTGCGATGCCGCTCTGCACTGTATCAAAAGCAACCGCGCTGGGGTCAGCACCCATGGCATGTTTCACGATAGGCACATTTGCACGCTGGCTCCAGATATTTAACTGGTCCACTGCGGCGGCCCTGAAAGTATCGGCAGCACCTAATAGTACAGACTTGCCAGCTAAGGAAAAATTATGCGCAAGCTTACCTATCGTAGTTGTTTTACCTGCGCCATTTACGCCTACCACTAATATTACATGAGGCTTGTGAGCTGGCAATTCGTAGTCCTGGTAAGAAGTATCTCCGGGGGAATCTACAAGAACAGACTGAATTTCTTCTTTAAGAATCCGGTTAAGTTCTGCCGTATTTATATACTTATCTTTTGAAACTCTTTTCTCTATCCCGTCAATAATTTTTATAGTTGTATCTACTCCTACATCGGCGCTTATCAACGCGTTTTCAAGATCATCAAGAACTTCTTCATCTACCGTGCTTTTGCCGGCAATTACTTTAGTGATCTTGTCAAGAAATCCCTGCTTTGTTTTTTCGAGGCCCTTATCAAGAGTTTCCTTTTGTTCTTTTTTTCCAAAAATTTTATCAAAAATTCCCATTTCTAAAATTTTAGTAAAGGGTAAAAATAAATAAAGCTATCCGCAACTTATGCCGGATAGCCTTTATAAAAATTTTACGAATCAAAATCAACTTGCCAACAAATCCTTGATCTTGTCTTTGTGAACAATAGATTCTTTAAAGGTATAAGAACCAGATTTAGGGCTACGAACGGTACGAACTACTTTGGTCCAGTTCTTTGCTTCAGCAACAGATTTCTGGTCTTTAGTTTTGATCGCGGTTTTAGCTGATTTTGCCATAGTAATTTAATTTAATAATGTGCTAATATGCCAACGGGGCTAATTACTTAATTTCTTTATGAACAGTCACTTTCTTAAGTATAGGGTTAAACTTTTTTAACTCTAATCTTTCAGGAGTATTCTTTTTATTTTTTTTGGTGATGTAACGGCTCGTGCCTGCCATACCTGAAGTTTTGTGCTCCGTGCACTCTAATATTACCTGTACACTGTTTCCTCTTTTTGCCATAACAAAATATTTAAATCGTTATTATTCAGATTTTAGCTCCCTGCGCTCTCATCTCTTTTACAACATGAAGAAGGCCATTTTTATTTATAGTGCGGATTGCTTCAGTAGATAATTTTAATGTTATCCATTTATCTTCCTCAGCCAGGAAATACCTTTTTTTCTGAAGGTTGGGTAAAAACCGTCTGCGTGTTTTGATATTTGAATGCGAAACCGTATTACCTGTAATTGGTCTTTTTCCGGTAACCTGACATACTCTGGCCATAATGATCTTTTTTTCGGACGGCAAAGGTAACGAAGAAATTATTACCTGAAAAATAATTAATGGACTATTTTTCAGTTCTGCTATATTATGCTGCCATAATGAATGTATTTTCAATAGCATTCAGCACAGGCACACTTTATGCAAGCTATTTCTAAAATGAATTTATGGAAACATTTGGCAAAATAATAAATGATGACAAACCCGTATTGGTTGACTTTCATGCTGAGTGGTGTGGACCCTGTAAAATGATGGCTCCTGAACTCAAAAAGTTTGCCCAGAATAATAAGGAAACGGTAAGAGTTCTAAAAGTTGATATTGATAAAAATCAGCCAACAGCATCACACTATAATATACAAGGTGTCCCTACTTTAATTCTATTTAAAAATGGCAAGGTGCTTTGGAGGCAATCAGGCGCAATGAATGCAAAACAAATCTCAGATGCTGTAAATCCTCATCTTTGATTTCACAAAAAGGGTTTCAATGTAAACCATCAAATCTATGGCAAGCAACATCATCAGCTCTGTTTACACAGGTGGTATGGCATTTTCCACACAATTAAATGGACATCCTATAATCATTGATCTTCAGAAGAAAGATGGAGGCAATAATCTTGGAACCAGCCCGAAAATTTTAATGCTTGTGTCCCTGGCCGGCTGTACGGGAGTGGATGTAGTGAGCATCCTCAATAAAATGAAAGTTCATTTTTCTGACCTGACTATTAGTGTAGAAGCCCATCTTACTGAAGAGCATCCTAAAATTTATGATGATGTAGTTGTAATCTATACCATCAAAGTAGATAAGGCAAATGAAGCCAAGGTTAAAAAAGCCGTAGATCTTTCACAGGAAACATATTGCGGTGTGAGTGAAATGTTCAGAGCTTTCGCAAAGCTATCCAGTAAGATTGTTTATCTCTAAAGATATTGCGTTTTGCACTTTTCTTATTTTTCTGTGTCTCCACTCACGCATCATTTGAAGTGTAATAGCCAGCAAAATAAGTGCGAAGCCAAAATAGAAACCACTTCCAAGAAATTTATTTTCCTGAAAAATAATGAAAGCGAGTATGATTGAATATACCGGCTCCAGGTTGTAAGTAAGGTTAGC
>JBDTMP010000022.1:0-7358 GCA_039934215.1 Ginsengibacter sp. | reverse complement strand
CAATTTCGAATGGCAGGATGAATACATTGCATTGTCAGTAAGCTATTCTGCTATTAATAAAGTACGAGCATACATTTTAAACCAGGAGGAGCATCACAAAAAGAAAACTTTTTTAGACGAATACAGTGAGTTTTTAACTGCTCACAATTTCGAAACTATTTTGGCTAAAGCCAAATAAAACCATTAAATAATCCACGACCTGAAGGTCGTGGCAACACATAAGATCAGAATTTAAAAATTGTAAACCTTAAAAAATAAATACACAGCGTCCCAATAAATAATTATCTTTTGAGAGATAATTGCCACAACCTTTAGGTCGTGGAAAGTAGGAGGGAAACTGGCTTTAGCCAAATAATAGGATAATTTTTTACATAGAAGTATTAATCTATTATACATGGTCAATCAAAACCAAGAAATAAAAATTTAAAAAAATAAATTAGAATAAAATAAACTCAATTTAAATCATGAATAAAAAATTAGTACTATTCGCAGCTTTCGTTTTGATGTTAACTTTTGCAAAAGCACAAACTGTTGGATCTTCACCTGGATATATTAAAGCGCTCACTGCTGACTGGAAAGGAGAACGCTTCGCAGATGGCCGGCCTAAGGTTTCTGATGCAATCTTGAAAAGGCTAAAACACGTAGCAATGGAAGAAGCGTGGGGATACCTGCGCAGTAAAGGTTTTAATAATCAATACGAAGGGAACTGGCAAATTATTAACCCTGACAGTGCTATGACTGGACGTGTAGTGACTGCTCAATACATGCCTTCAAGGCCGGATTTTGTAAAATTAATAAAGCAAACCGGAGTTGCAGAAGGCCGCGATTCATCAGGTGGAACCAACTCCTGGCCTATTAATGTTTTAAAACCGGGTGATGTGTATGTTGCTGATGGATATGAAAGAATAATAGATGGAACATTAATAGGCTCTAACCTTGGGAATGCCATTTATGCTAATTCTCAGAACGGTGTAATCTTTAATGCCTCCGTAAGGGATATGGCCGGCTTGAAAGAAATCAAAGGTTTTAACGGATGGGTCAAAGGTATAGATCCGTCATATCTCCAGGAAGAAATGCTTACTTCCATCAACACCCCTATTCGTGTAGGGCGTGCAATTGTATTACCCGGCGACGTGGTACTTGCAAATCAATATGGCACTATTTTTATTCCAGCCAACTTTATTGATGAATTGGTAATATCGTCCGAGGTTACTGCCTTGCGTGACGAGTTTGGCTTTCAGCGTTTGAAAGAGAAGAAATATTTAGCGGGTCAAATTGATAGTCGGTGGAGTGATGAGATTACAAAGGACTTTGTGAACTGGATAAAAAATTATCCCGATAGTAAATTACCGATGACGCGAAAGGAATTGAATGATTTCCTGGATTCACATAAGTATAACGATTAAGATTACACGAATGATTATGGCTTTTAATGCAATCATTTCAAAATAAATATTTGACAACAATAGAGAGATTTTATTGACAATAAAAAAATGAACATATTTCTCATAAAAAAATTCAGTATTCTTATTTTGGTACTGCCCGTTTTAGCAATCGGCGCAACAACTTTTATAAACCCACCTGAAGCAGAAATTACAAATGGGATTATACATGCCCGTCTTTATTTGCCCGATCCTGATAATGGTTATTACCGAGGATCAAGGTTCGATTGGTCGGGGGTAATTCCGGATCTTGAATATGATGGCCACACCTATTATGGCCAGTGGTTTCCCAGGTATGATCCCAGGATGCACGATGCTATTATGGGGCCGGTAGAAGATTTTTATCCTATTGGCTTTGCTGAGGCTAACCCCGGAGAAAGTTATTTGAAAATAGGAATTGGAATTCTCATAAGGCCTGATACATCACGCTATTCAATTGTTCCACCATACGAAATCGTGAATCCCGGAAAATGGAATGTAAAAACAAAATCTAACAAGGTTGAATTTCTGCATATACTCAATGATACATCTTATTCATACGCTTATAAAAAGACCATAGAATTAATAAAACGAAAACCAGGAATGGTGATCTCGCATATTTTAAAAAATACTGGCACGAAAATAATTGAGACAGAAGTTTATGATCATAATTTTTTTATGCTCGATAAACAAACCACAGGCCCGGGATTTACAATCACATTGCCATATAACATCACTGCGGAAGGCGGCAAACCTGATCTTGCTGAGGTCCGGGGAAATAAAATTGTGTTCATTAAAGAATTAGCCGGGAATGAACATGTTTATTATGGAGCATTGAATGGATTTAGTAATGACACGAAAGATTATGATATAAAAGTTGAAAACGAAAATACCGGGGCTGGGGCAAGAATTACCTGTGACAGGCCTTTATCAAAAATGGTCTTTTGGTGTGCATCAACAACGGTGTGTCCTGAACCTTATATTCATATCAAAGTAAATCCGGGTGAAACTTTCAGCTGGAAAATTTCATATAACTATTATTCGCTAAAGCCAAAAAGAATAAAATAAATAATAAGTGAAGAAAATCCTGATGCCGTATACGATAGGAATTTTGTTAATGATAAGCTGTACGAATACTGAAACTTCTATGCAAGCGGGAAAAGACTATCCTGTTTACGGAGGCAATAAAGCAGGCAACCGTTATTCACCTTTGGATCAAATTAATTTAAATAATGTAATGAATCTGCGTGTAGCATGGATGTATGATGCCGCTGAAATTCCTGATCCAAATGATTCAAAGCCACCAAGGCCAAAAGCAATTCAATGCCAGCCCATAGTAGTTAACGGAATTTTATATGGCACCACTCCTGATCTTAAATTATTTGCGCTGGATGCTGGTACAGGAAAACAATTATGGAAATTTGAACCCTCTAAAGACGGCAAACGATATAATGTCATAAATGTAAACAGGGGTGTTGTGTATTGGGAAATCGGTAATGACAAACGCATACTTTACAGCGCCGGATCAAATCTTTATGCTGTTGATGCAGGGGATGGAAAACCCGTTCAGGAATTTGGGCAAAATGGAGTCGTTGATTTGCACGAAGGCCTTGCGCCTGATGCCAACCACGATGTAAGCCAGCTTTCGGTAACGGCAAACACACCTGGAATAGTTTATAAAAATCTTTTGATCATTGGTTCTGCTGTGCCAGAGTCTGGAGACGCGGCGCCCGGTAATGTGAGAGCCTTTGATATTGTCACAGGTAAATTAAAATGGGTTTTTCATACCGTGCCTCAGCCCGGAGAATTTGGCTACGATACCTGGCCAAAAGATGCCTGGAAAAGCATTGGAGCGGCGAACAACTGGAGCGGTTTAACCCTCGATGAAAAAAGAGGCGTTGTATATTTTGGAACAGGCTCGCCTTCATCTGATTTTTATGGAGGTAACCGCGAAGGAACCAACCTCTTTTCAGATTGCGTTATGGCGCTCGATGCAACTTCTGGTAAAATGAAATGGTATTATCAAACAATACATCACGACCTGTGGGACCGGGATGAACCATGCCCCCCCAATCTTGCAACAATAAAGAAAGATGGGAAAACAATTGATGTTGTTGTGCAGGCAACTAAAGATGGATTAGTGTATGTGCTTGACCGCGATAAAGGCACTTCAATTTTTCCTGTGGAAGAGCGCCCGGTACCGACTGATGGATTACCGGGAGAGCACCCATGGCCTACTCAAAAATATCCGGCTAAGCCGCTCCCCTTATCCCACCAGGTATTTACAGAGGCAGACATCACAGATATTTCCCCCGAAGCGCATGCATTCGTAAAAGAGCAGTTCCTTCAATTCAAATCTGATAGTAAATTCACTCCGCCAAGTGTAAGTGGTACGTTGGTGTTTGGCTATAGTGGCGGCGCCGAGTGGGGCGGAAATGCAATAAGTCCCGATGGTGTACTTTATCAAAATTCAAATGATGATCCATGGATACTTCAAATGATTGATACAGCAACACGAAACAAGGAGTTCGCTTCGCTTTCAACTGGCAATGCACTTTATATAATGAATTGCGCTTCGTGTCACGGGCAGGATAGAAAGGGAAGCGGAACAGCTTTTCCTGGTTTGGTTAATATAGGAAAGAAACGCACTGCAACCGAGATTCAATCTATTGTAAAAACAGGTAGTGGAAGAATGCCGGCCTTTCAACGCCTTTCGGATGAAGATCGCACCTCGATCGTGAATTATTTATTGAACATGCCAGCCAACAGAACGCAGCCTTACAGCGAGCACAGCACAACACCTCCTGTGCAGGAAGTGAAAAATAAAGAGTTTGGCTATAAGCCTGCTTACGTAAACAAGGTTTGGAAAAAACTAACTGACCCTGACGGGTACCCGGGAATTAAACCACCATGGGGAACGCTTAATGCCATTGATCTTAATACAGGTGATTATTTATGGAAGGTTCCATTGGGGGAATATCCTGAGTTGACTAAAAAAGGTATTCCCGTAACAGGAACTGAAAGTTATGGTGGGCCAGTTGTAACAGCGGGAGGTCTCGTATTTATTGCAGCTACAAGAGATGAAAAAATTCGTGCATTTGATAGAAAAACAGGAAAGATCGTTTGGGAGCACCAACTTCCTGCCGGTGGTTTTGCTACTCCTATAACTTATGAAGTTGACGGTACGCAGTATATTGTAATTTCGGCGGGCGGAGCACGGGGATTGAAGGCCGGAGGAAACTATATTGCCTTTGCATTGAAAGAAAAAAAATGATGGAAAAACTATTTAGCTGGATTGAATAGACATCTAATCTTGCAAGAGTTGTCGCGACTTAACCAATGAACTAAAAAATAATTGTTGAACTTAAAATATGATACTATGAAAAAAATAACAGGATTTAAATTTTTACTGATAGCGGTTGCATTTTTATCTGCGCCGGTTTTATTAATGAATTGCGGCTCGTCAAAATCTGCAAATTCATCTATGGCTGCAACGGATTCACAATGGTATAATAGTAAGGAATGGCTGAATGGCCTTCGGTTTACTCCACATGAAAGCATTAATCAACAGGAGTTCTCCAGGCAATATCATTTGAATAGCAAATGGTGGGATGAAGCTTTTAATTTTATTAAAACCCATGATATTGCTGCCATGCAACCGGGCACTTATAATATTGACTCAAACAATGTATATGCTATCATAGCAGAATTAAATCCCAACGAAAAGGAGCAGGTAAAATGGGAAGCACACAAAAATTTTAATGATCTTCAATTTATTGCAAAAGGTAAAGCAATGATGGGTATCGCGGCAGTCTCTTCTCCGAGTGCGCAGGTAACTATGCCTTATGATCCCAAAACGGATAACGAAAACTTTACGGTCACCGGGGAAAAATATTACGAAGCAGATCCCGGAACTTTTTTTATTTTTTCCCCAAAAGAAATGCATAGGCCCGCATTTAAATTAAATGGATATGACAATATAAAGAAAGTTGTAATTAAGATAAGAGCTTCCAATTAGATATTCTAACAACGGAAAACGGAATAAAATTTTGTATGGAGATAAATAATAAAAGAATTAGACCATGATAGAAACGATTGCAAAAAAACGCTGGTATCGCCTTATTCCAATTGCTTTTATTACCTATAGCCTTGCATATCTTGACCGCGCCAACTTTGGTTTTGCCGCGGCCGGGGGAATGGCAAAAGATCTGAATATAACAGCGGCTACTTCTTCCTTATTGGGATCGCTTTTTTTCCTGGGATATTTTTTCTTCCAGATTCCCGGTGCACTGTATGCCGCAAATAAAAGTGCAAAAAAACTGATCTTCTGGTCACTCATATTATGGGGTGGCCTTGCCATGGCAACCGGCATGATTAACAATATAAATGCATTAATTGCGATACGATTTATGCTTGGTGTAGTTGAGAGTGCAGTTATGCCGGCAATGCTTATCTTGTTAAGCAGGTGGTTTACAAAATCTGAACGCTCCAGGGCAAACACCTTTCTTATCCTCGGTAATCCTGTAACTATCCTGTGGATGTCAATTTTGTCGGGATACCTGGTACAATCTTTAGGTTGGCGCTGGATGTTTATACTGGAAGGCCTGCCTGCAATTGTTTGGGCCTTTTTTTGGTGGTTCCTTGTGGATGATAAACCTAAAAATGCGAAATGGCTGGCAGAAGATCAAAAGCTAAAGCTTGAACAAAAGCTTCACGAAGAACAGCAGGTCATTAAACCGGTCAAAAATTATGCTGTAGCTTTTAAGTCAAAGGTCGTTATTCTGCTGTGCCTGCAATATGCACTGTGGAGCATTGGCGTATATGGCTTCGTTATATGGTTGCCAGACATTATAAAAAAGGCGGGAAATTTAACCATGGTAAACACGGGCTGGCTTTCATCGCTTCCATACCTGCTTGCTATCATTACAATGCTTACTGCTTCTTATTTTTCTGATAAAACATTAAACAGGAAAATATTTGTATGGCCATTCTTGTTGATTGGTGCTGTTGCTTTTTATGGTTCATATTTAGCAGGTACAACAAATTTCTGGCTGTCATTTATATTGCTTGTTATCGCAGGAGGCGCTATGTACGCACCGTATGGGCCATTCTTTGCTATCATTACAGAAATTTTACCAGGCAATGTTTCAGGAGGCGCAATTGCTTTGATAAACAGTTTTGGAGCTTTGGGCTCTTTTATCGGAGCATACATTGTAGGTTATTTAAATGGCGCAACAGGAGGCTTTGATGCTTCATATATTTTTATGTCGGTGTCACTTTTTCTTTCAGCAATTATAACGATGATTGCAGTAAAGGATACAAGCAAACCTTTTAAAGAAACTATTATAGATATTGACAATAAAAATTTGGCTTCACCGGTAACGCCTCCGTAATTCTATAGGAAATAATTTTGAAGCTTTTACAGGTATGCCACATTGTTAGGCAATAAAGAAAAAATTGAATTATCCTCTAATAAAAAATAAGAAAAATGATAATAGATAATCTATCAAATGCTGACAAATATTTTTGCCTTCATCCATTATTTGCAAAAGCATTTGAATACATTCTTTCACAAAATTTGGAAACCATTGAAGTGGGTAAATATGAAATTGATGGAGATAATCTAAAGGCTATTGTTTCCAATAAACAAGGAATGACCGCATCAGAATCTGCAGCAAAATTTGAATGTCATGATAAGCATATTGACATACAATTTTGCATAAATGGAAAGGAGCAAATAGGCTGGAAGCCCCGTAATACCTGCACTCAGCAGAAAGGTGAATACAATCCTGAAAAAGATGTTGTATTCTATAATGATACGCCCGATATGTATTTTCAATTAAAAAATAACCAGTTTGCTATTTTTTTTCCCGAAGATGTACATGCCCCGATGATCGGTGAAGGTGAGATTAAGAAAATGGTGGTGAAGGTGAAGAT
>JBDTMP010000021.1:0-1798 GCA_039934215.1 Ginsengibacter sp. | reverse complement strand
TTTTCAACTGATTCTACATTATCATTTGAAACATATTTATATTTCCCATTTTCGGTTTTGATAACATGGTCATTAATTACCTTTCCTGTTTTGCCGTATATCGTGTCGTTGTTTTGAGTATCGACATAAATAATTACCGGCTCTTTGGTATCTGCATTCACCATGTGCCCGCTTGTGGAATCTTTTATTACATTGATTCGGTTGCCTGTTTCCAGGTCAATATAGCGATGGTCATTATCGGCACAACTTATTAGGCCGGTAGTCATCAATACGCTTAATACAATGAAACTTAGTGTTTTCATAATTTAATTTTAAATGGTTAAATAAAACAACCCGTAGCGAGTTGTTATGCTACAAAGACTATTTGCTCTTCTGTTAACAGGGGCAAATTTTTAAATCTCAATATCACATTCGCAACAGTTGCAACATCCTTGCCACAATAGTGCGCAATGCGTTCCAGGTTTTTTTCTGTCCAGAAGACCTGTCCCACTTTACTGCCATCAATATCATCTTTAGGTGAAGGAACACCAAGGGTAGCAGCGAGAAGCTTTAATGAAGTATAATGTTTATAATCCCCAAATCGCCAAAGATGCAGCGTGTCTAAAACCGGCGTGTCCCATGGTTTCATATTTTGAAAATCAATGTAAGAAGGTATGTCAATATTATTCACAAGCATTCTTCTCGATAAAAAAGGAATGTCAAATTCTTTTATGTTATGTCCCGTAAAAATCCATTTCGAATGTTTTGAATGCAATTGTTTAAGCGCCTTAATGAAGCCTTCGATCACTTCTTTTTCGTTTTCTGAATAAAATGATTTTATCCGCAAGCTCCAGTTATTATTTTCTTTTTTAAAATATCCAGTGCTTATGCAAACCACTTTTGCAAATTCAGCAAGGATCGCCGCACGCATGGGATAATATTCCTCTGCCGTTGTGTTAGGAGGAAGATTTTTGAAAATCTTTTCTGTCCACAATTCCTTCCATTCATCAGTGAGATGCTTGAAATGTTCCATTTCTGAAACGGTTTCAATATCTATAAGGAATAAATTTTCAATGACTATTTTCTCCATGATTTTTTTTAACTGTATTGATGAATGTACAAAAAAAAGCCCCGTCAACCAACGAGGCTAAAAATAATACTGATGTATGTTGAGTTAGAAAGTGAATCCTGCAAATATGGTAAAAGCCTGGCTTTTCCATTTTTGCTGATTGTCTATATCATTCAAATTGCGTAAACCGATTTCATAACGGGCGCCAAGATTTATAAATGGTATTTGTATCCACAAACCGCCAACAGCGGCCCAATCAGCCTTTTTAAAAACGTTTCCATTATTTCTCAGGCTGTCAACGGTTTCATTAAGAACACCACCGAACTGCGGCCCCAATTGTAGTTTTACTCTTTTGCTGGGGCCAATATTAACGTTCAATAGCAGTGGCACTTTAATGTAATCGAGCTTTGCTTTTCTTTGACTTCCATTTCTGAAAATATCATCATACACAGCTGACGCATCATTTGTGAATTCTGATGAAGATTGCACAAAATTTATTTCCGGCTGCAATCCAAAAGTTTTGGAAAAATTGAATTGCATAAAACCGCCCAATAGATAATTGTAATTAAAGCCTTCCTTGTAAGCTTGTCCATTTATTTTATTGATATTCACTCCTGCTTTTGCACCAATCCTGAAAAAATTTTCATGATCAGAATTGCGGTCAAATCGTTTTTGTGAAAAGGCGCTCAGAGAAATAAAAAAGAAAAGGATAAAAATAATTTTTTTCATAATAACGGGAATTTAATTTTT
>JBDTMP010000020.1:0-5668 GCA_039934215.1 Ginsengibacter sp. | reverse complement strand
TTTGCAGAACTGAAACGCCAGAATTTCAAAGGCATGTTTTCGATTGAGCATGAATCAAACTGGTATCATAATCTGCCTGATGTAATTGAAACCGTGAAATACTTTCATGAGCAGGTGGCAAAATTGAATTAATTATTTTTGGAGAAGGCTGCAAAATTTACTTATTGTATTTGTTGCAGCCTTTTTGTTTACATGCAATAATATTTTACCCTTGACATTGTAAGAAATAATAAAAATAATTTAAAAATAAACTGGTTGTTTTTCCATGCAGTTGTTTGATTTTAACCTCATCTTTTTTAAAAGATCTTCATCTCATTTTATATAACTTTTTTTAAAAAGATGTAAATTTACCTCTTGATTCAAACTAACCTATCACCTTAAACGTACCTATCTAATAATACAATTATGAAAACGACCTTCTTACTTTCAATCGTCTTTCTTGCGTTGCTGTTGGCACCATCCTGCAAAAAGAAAGACGGTACACTTACGCCACCTCCCGCTGGTACAAACCCTCCGACGGCCAGCGAACTTGATCTCTTACGGGATTCTGTTTATTTATTTACCAAAGAAGTTTACCTGTGGCACGAAGTAATTCCATCGTACGACGTATTTAATCCGAGAAATTTTACCGGTTCTACTGATCTCGAAGCCGCACAAAATGAAATGGCCGGAATAAGGAGCCTGCAAGTAGAAGATAATAAACATGCCTATAGTTTTGTAACAACACAGGATGCTTCAGATGCTATACAAACAGGACAGGATAAAGATTTTGGATTTTTTATAAAAGCGGCTTCCCTTGACAAAGCTATGCCCTACGATTCCGTTTACTGGTTTGTTGAGTATGTTTATAAAAACGCACCGTCAGGAGTAGCCGGTGTTGAAAGAGGCTGGTATATAAGTAAAATAAATAACAGTAACATTGGATACGATAATGCCAGTATCAATATTTTGAATGATGTATTTTTTGGCAATACCAATAGCGCAAATTTTACATTTACGCGGCAGGATGGCTCAACTGTAGATATTGATCTTACGAAAAATAGCTTTACTTCAAATTCAGTTTTATACACAAACGTAATTACCAACGGCGCTAAAAAAACAGGTTATATTGTTTTCAATCAATTTTTTGGCGATGTTTCAAGAACTGAGCTTACTAATGCTTTTACCGATTTCGCCGCTAAAGGTATTAATGAACTCGTGGTTGATCTAAGATACAATCATGGAGGCTCTACAGAAACCCAGGATGCATTTGCAAATCTTATTGCTCCGTTAGCGGCAAATGGTAAAACCATGTACACTTATATTTTCAATGATTCATTAACTGCCGGTAAATTCCCGCTACTAAAAAGAAAACCCGGTTTTACAAATGTTTCCTTTCAGCCCTCGGTTAATACTGTAAATTATCAAAAGGCAGGTAATCTTAATTTAAGCAGGGTGTTCTTTATTGTTTCAGGGGAAACTGCTTCAGCAAGTGAATTGCTTATAAATAACCTTCGCCCTTACCTTGATGTTAAGCTTATTGGAGATACAACCTTCGGCAAGCCGGTTGGCTTTTTTCCTATATCCATATTTAAGTATGCTATTTATCCGATATCATTTAAGACCGTTAACAGCGTAGGCAGCGCAGATTATTATGATGGCTTTGCACCTGATAAACTTTCTCCGGATGGCGTTAATAAAAACTGGGGCGATGTGAGTGAGCCTTCATTGCAATCCGCATTGAATTATATAAATACCGGCTCGTTTGACAGAAGCGTTATCAACGCTGATCAAAACAGAAAAATGCTCACAGTGCAAAAACAATATGACCCATTAAACAGCAGGCTCTCTGATAAAAAATTTACGGGAATGTTTACAGAGTTAAAACACTAATACATATTTAACCTGAAAAATAAGAGAGGCCAAACGGCCTCTTTTTTGTTTTATGAATCGGTGGGGCGCAATAAATTTTAATTCGTGATAGTGGATCAATAATGTTCGTGCATCACATTACTGATGCCTGCGCTGATTTCTTTTGCAGTGTTTATTTTTTTTAGCTGCTTTATTTACCGCAACGGTATCCAGGCTTTCAAAAGTTTTTGCAGACATGTTTTTCTTCTGTATTTCCTTCCCATATAATTTATCTGCCTGCTCACTGGTTTTGTAAATCTGGTTGATAGCGCCGGTACTGGTTGTGTCCTGTGCGTAAACGGATGATTGCGCAAATAAAAATAATACGCCGAAAATAAAAATGGCAAATAGTTTTTTCATAATAGTATGATACGATTTTCATAGGATAGGTTTAATAAAAGTTGTTAAAATTATAGCCCGCGTCTTTCTATCTATTCTTCATTTATAAATATTACACAAATGAAGATAAGCTTACAAAAATAATTTTTATAAGATGAGAATATCCTGTAAAAAATGATGGGAATATTTGATAGCAGCCACCTCTATGCTTTTCAAATTTGATGATAAATAATTTGATTCATTCAAAAAGAATAATCTTTAGCTTTCTAACAGATCATTTTGTTTTTTTTAATAGGCGTTGTGACATAATTTTGAGCAAAAGAAAACAATATCTTAAATTAAAAAACTATAAAGTGCATAATGGAATTCCTCTTTCTGTTTCCCTGAAACCCATATTAGAAGCAGAAGAAATTCAACCGGGAATATCTCAAAATAAAAAAAGGCTTTTAACCATTTCAGCCCTGGCCGTTTTACTCGCTGTTTGTATAAGCTTCATCGCTAAATTCCTGGTGTACCTCATTGACCTGATTACCAATATTTCCTTTCATAAAAGTTTTTCATTTTTACATATCAGCCCTGCTGAGAATTCACTCGGTATATGGGTAGTTGCAATACCCGCCATTGGAGGACTTATCGTTGGGCTCATGGCGCTTTACGGTTCAAGAGCCATACGCGGCCATGGCATTCCCGAAGCTATGGAACAGATACTAACGAACCAGAGTAAGATCAAGCCCTCTATTACTTATCTTAAGCCTATTTCTTCTGCTATTTCCATAGGTACCGGCGGGCCATTCGGCGCTGAAGGGCCCATTATTGCAACAGGAGGAGCCTTAGGATCTACACTGGGCCAGATAATGAAAATTACCCATAACGAAAGAAAAATACTATTGGCCGCCGGTGCGACGGCGGGCATGGCAGCAATTTTTGGGAGCCCTGTTTCAGCAATTTTTTTAGCGATAGAACTTTTACTGTTTGAGTTTTCACCACGTTCCATAATCCCTGTTGCCTTAGCATGTATAACCGGTGCCGCGGGGCATCATTTGTTATTTGAATCTGCACCGGTTTTTGCAATGAAAACTTTTATAGAAACGCCTACCAATGTGGCGCTTGCTTCTTATAGTGTTATGGGCATTGTAATTGGTTTTTTGTCTGTAGCTGTTACAAAAATTGTTTATTTTATTGAAGAGGGTTTTGAAAAACTTCCTGTGCATTGGATGTGGTGGCCGGCCATAGGAGGGCTTGCAGTAGGAATAATCGGTTATTTTTATCCACGCACTTTTGGTGTGGGTTATTACAACATAACTGATATTTTATCTGGCGATATGACGATGCATATTTTGCTGGGCTTATGCTTGTTTAAATTTCTTTCATGGGCCATAGCGTTAGGCAGCGGAACATCAGGCGGCACTTTGGCGCCTTTGCTTACTATTGGCGGCGCGGCCGGCGCTTTATTAGGAAGCCTCGTACTTTATATTTCCCCCACTTCTGGTATTACTTTACCATTAGCTGCTTTGGTGGGGATGGCCGCGATGTTTGCAGGTGCATCAAGAGCATTTTTAACCTCGATTATTTTTGCCCTGGAGACAACCGCTCAATCCAATGCGCTACTTCCTTTGCTCGCTACATGTGGTGCATCATACATTGTATCTTTTTTCATAATGGATAATACAATCATGACCGAAAAAATTGCAAGAAGAGGCGTTAAAACTCCCGACTCGTATGAGCCTGATATACTCGAAAAAATTACAGTAGAACAGGTAATGGAACAGAATGGCCTGATCATAAGTGAGGATAACAGTATCGCTGAGGTATTGGATTGGCTTAATAAAGAGCCAGACTATAACAGTAATTATTTTATTGTTTCAAATACAAATGGCGAATATAAAGGCATAGTAAGCTCATCTAATTTGTTCAGTAAAAATCACAAACCCGATACGTTAATAGGAACGCTCATTAAACGTAAAAATATTTCAGTTTTTATGGATAACAGTTTGCGGACGGCAGTAGAATTAATGGCCAAAGAAAATATAGATGTATTGCCTGTCTTACCAAAGGAAAATGATAATGTGATTGGAATATTATCATATCGAAATATTATAGCCAGCTATAAACAGGGCATAGAAGATAATACAAAAAAACATCCCGATATCTCATTGAAAAGAAGAAGTTTGAAAATATTGGTACGTGGTCAAAAAATAATTAATAGCTGGAAAGCCAAACAGGAATAGTGTTCCCTATTGCCACAGGGAAACACGAGCGCAGGAAAACTTTGTGGCCTTTGTGCTCCTGTTGGTAAAATTTGTTTTGTCATAATAAACTTAACTTAACTTAACTATAGTTGCGGGGTAATTTCAATAAGATAAAAAATGGATAAAGTTATCAGGGTTGGTTTAATAGGGTTCGGTGTGGGCGGGCAAATATTTCATGCCCCCGTATTAACAACCGTAAAGGGACTGGAACTTGTAAAAATAAGGGCTACAAAACCAGAACAGATTTCTGTGGCCAAAGCAAAATATCCACAGGCAAGAATTGTAAGCACTTCAGAAGAAATATGTAGTGATGAAAATATAGACCTTGTTGTTATCACTACTCCCAATACATCCCATTATGCATTGGCAATGCAAGCTTTGAAAGCCGGTAAACATGTTGTCGTAGATAAGCCTTTCACCATTACGACTGTAGAAGCTGATGATCTTATTGCATTTGCTGCAAAGCGAAATCAAATATTATCAGTGTATCACAGCAGGCGCTTTGACAGTGATTTTTATACTATTCAGAAAATAATAAACAACGGCTTGCTGGGAGACATTGTTGAATTCGAAAGCCGTTACGACCGTTTTAGAAACTTTCTTAAGCCAGGGGCATGGCGTGAGGAAGATGCGCCCGGTACCGGAATTTTGTATGACCTGGGATCGCATCTTATTGACCAGGCCCGGGCACTATTTGGGCTACCCGAGGCAGTTAGTGCCGATCTGCGTATCCAGAGAAAGGATGGGAAGGCCATTGATAATTTTGAAGTGATTCTTCATTATCCCGGAATAAAAGCATCTTTAAAAGCCGGCATGCTTGTAAGAGAATCGTTGCCGCGATTTATTCTTTCGGGCACTAACGGTTCTTTTGTAAAGTATGGGATGGATGTACAGGAAGAAGCACTTAAAGCAGGATTCACTCCGCTTACAAAAGACAAATGGGGTGTAGAACCTGTTGATATTTGGGGAACAATAAATACTGATGTCAAAGACCAGCATTTTGTTGGAAGGATTGAAAGTGAAAAAGGGAATTATGCCGCATTTTATCTAAATATTTGTAACGCTATCTCAGGCAAAGAGAATATTATAGTTACACCATTGGAAGCCAGGAATAATGTGCGAATTATCGAACTTGCCATGCAAAGCCAGTTTGAGAGACGAACAATTGATTTTTCTTTTTAGTAATGTGG
>JBDTMP010000019.1:0-6937 GCA_039934215.1 Ginsengibacter sp. | reverse complement strand
AAAAAGATAAACATTAAGATTTTTTCCCTGTAAAAAGGCTGACCATCACGATCAGCCTTTTTTTTAAAATTATACCGGTAGTTTTTTTAATTCACATCTTTTCCCTGCGCAAGCATATCAACCATTTTTGCCACTGAATCTTTATTCACTTTATCAGGCGCCAACGGAAGAGCCAGCTTCGCATATTTTAATGCATTTTTATAATCGCCATTCGCAGAATAGCCGCGGGCTAATCCCACATCTGTTGTAAAAACGCCTGGATTTTTTTGCGCATTCATTTTAAAAACATCCAGGGCTTCTTTAGATTTTTTTTCTGCTAGCAATTGTCTTCCATATTGATGCAGCTCAATCATATTCGCAAATGGCAACGCTTCTTTCATCGCGGCGTCAGCTTCCGAAGTCTTCCCCTGCTTTTGCAATATCATCGCTTTTGTGCTTAGCGTTTTAAAATTTTTCTGTCCTACAAAAACTCCATTGATTGAATAATCGCTCCATTGCATTGCATCTTCAAGGTCGTTATTAGCTGCGGCAAATTGTGCAGCCTGCACCCATGCATTTGGATCGAAACCCTTATTTGACTTTAGTTCATTTTTAAATAATGCCAACTGGGTTTTAGGATAATCAACTTCAACTTTAAAGGGAATTTTTAATTTCTCCCACTCGAGGGCGATAACCGCACTGTTATCTTTTTCATCCATAAATTCATATTTCAACCATTCAACACTTTCATTCGTTGGCTCTGTTTTTACGGCTACTCTTAATGCGTCTTCTTTAGGATCATAAAAAAAAGAACCCCATGAAGATTTATTGTTGCTGAATATTAAAGTTGCATCCCCGTTACCCATGGCTATAAAAAAACCGTAAGTGCCGGCTTGAAGAGGTTTTCCTTCAACCATTACGTCCGTACTGAATGTGATGGTGGTATTTTCATTGGCGCCTGCACGCCATGGCGCTTGTTTACTTGTGCCAAAGCCAAGATCGGTAAACCCTGTATGCACAAGGTTGTTCCATATTTTTCCTTCTCTTCCTTTTACGCCGGGCCGGTCGTAATTTATAGTTACATCCGTAATTCCGATTCTTTCACTTACCGATGCTTTTTTGTTCCCACCGTTTGGGGGTATCGTAAGATTTTGAGCAGTAGTTGTAAGCATGAAGCATGACAACAAAACGAACAGATAAATTTTGGTTTGCATAAAATTATTTTAGATGCTAAAACTAATTCTTAGAAAATGAGAATGCATTATTTTTTTTATGAGTGGCAGAAAAAATAAATGAACTCAATTAATCAAATTGAGAAGAACATTTCTGCGCACGTCTTTATTGGACATTTTTTTTTCTATCAAATAAACTCCGGAAAAATTAGTAACTAAAAACTTTTAAAAATTACTTCATGCGGTTAATTGCAGGTTTTATTAACAGAGTATGCGGGTTTTCGTAAAATAATTGCAGTTTAATGCTGGTATTTCATTTATATGAAATATTTTTATTTTAAAATCACTGCTTATAAAATGCTTAAAAAAGAAAGACAGGCATTAATTATACACAAGGTGAACCTGCACAATAAAATTCTTTCCAGTGATCTGAGCCAGGAAATAAATGTGTCAGAAGATACCATCAGGAGAGATTTGAATGAACTGGCTCACATGAAAAAAATTATAAAAGTGCACGGTGGCGCTCTGTCAAAATCTTTTCACAATTCATTTAAGCACACTAATATTTATTCGTTTGAAAATAAAAAGATAATCGCCCGCAAAGCGGTATCGCTCATAAAGGATGGAATGTTTGTACTTACTACCGGTGGAACTACGATCATAGAACTGGCGCGGGCCTTACCCGATGATCTGCATGCTACCTTTTTTACAGGAAGCCTGCCCGCGGCTTTTGAATACATGCATCATCCCAATATCGAAGTTATAATTATAGGCGACCGGCTTTCAAAAAATTCCCAGATAACAGTGGGTGGCGCGGCTATTTCTAAAATAAAGGAAATAAAGGCCGACATCGCATTCCTGGGAGTTAATGCGATCGATATAGAAAATGGTATTACGGACAGTGATTGGGATATAGTTCAATTGAAACAGGCCATGATTGAATCTTCAGCAAAAGTGGTGGTGTTGTCAATTTCAGAAAAAGTCAATACGACTATGCGGTTAAAGGTTTGCAACGTAAAAGATATCGACGTGCTCATTACAGAATTAACACCCGAAAACACGATGCTTGCATGTTATGCAAAATCGGGAATTGAAATTATTTAATCTGAAATTATATTTTAAAACAATAAAAACTGCAATATGAAAATTACAACTTCGATATGGCAAAGCCATTGGAAAAAGATGCGAATGCTTTTGCTTATGAACCTGTTCATAAGCTGCGGCTTCGCCCAGGTAAGTATTACAGGAAAAGTTACTGACGTAAATGGAGATGGTGTTTCCGCTGCTTCCGTAACACTCAAAAATACTACCTACGGTACCGCGACTGATGCGGGAGGTAATTATACTTTAACCGCGCCCTTAAAGCCGGGAAATTATGTGCTCAGGTTTTCCGGCGTGGGGCTTAAAACCTCGGAACAGCCATTAATGGTGGGAAGCAATCAAAACTACACGGCCAGTGTCCGGTTGGGCAGCGATGTCTTAGGCCTTGATGAAGTAGTGGTAACCGGTACTTCGCTGGGCACTACCCGCAAACAATTGGGTAGTTATATCAGCACTGTAAAAGGTGATGATTTAACGAAAGGTGCTACTGGAAATGTTTTAGCAGCCCTGCAGGGTAAAACAGCGGGAGCGCAGATCATACAAAATTCGGGGGATCCTGCAGGTGGAATTTCCGTAAGGCTGAGAGGTATCAGTTCAATCTCCAGCTCGTCGGAGCCATTGTATATTATAGATGGTGTGATTGTAAATAATGCGACGAACCGGGTTACAAACACATCCGGCAATTATGATGGGAATAATTTTGTGGGAACTATTGGGCAAAACCGGCTGGTAGATCTTAACCCCGCGGATATTGATCACATTGAAGTTTTGAATGGCGCTGCCGCTGCCGCGATTTATGGCAGCCGGGCCAATGCGGGGGTCGTACAAATTTTTACAAAGCATGGAAAAACAGGTGATCCATTGGTAAGTTTTACAACAAGTGTTTCACTCAGTGAACTTAGGAAGAAGCTTGATGTAAACCAATCACCAACCAAATTTGGTCCTCCTAATCTTACGCAGGATATTATTGCTACAGGAAAGAAACAAGTTTCGCCGGGAGTATTTATTGATACTTTGCCTACCCTTCTCACTCCTGTTACCCGCTATGATTACCAGGATTATATTTTTAGAAAAGCAATTGGCACTGATGATAATGTTTCGGTTTCGGGTGGTACCGATAAGACAAAATATTTTGCATCTGCTTCCTATTTTTTTAACCAGGGTATCGTAAAGAACTCCGATTTTCAACGCTATAGCTTCAGGGTAAATGTTGACCAGACTTTAAACAAATGGGCCAGTTTTAATATGGGTTTAAATTATATAAACAGTACAGCCAATGAAAAACCTGATGGAAATTCATTCTTCTCGCCTATGAATTCAGTTACAATTCTTGGCAATATTCATGATATATTTCAAAGGGATGCCAATGGAAACCTGATGGCTGTTGGCGAAAGGGGCCGTACCAATCCCGTTTCGGTAATTGAAGATTTTAAGCAAAAGCAAGTTACCAGCAGGGTGCTGGCTAATGCAGGTGTGAAATTGAAAATTCTTAAAAATTTAAGTATTGATTATAATCTTGGAATTGACAATTACTCACAATTAGGTACTACGTTAATTCCTCCATATGCCTACAATGTTGGCGACGGCTTTTATGGTGGTGGTATTTCATTGGATCCTGCCCGTAATGGTTATGCCAGTACGGCAAACAATACATTCTTTGCAATTAACCACGATGTGAATGCTACTTACACTGCTGAGATAACATCAAAGCTTAATTCCACAACGCAAATTGGATTTTCGCAACAGTATGAAAAGAACAATTACAGTCTTTTCCAGGGCAGAGGATTGGCACCGTTTGTACAAACGGTAACTGCTGCTGCAACTGTTCTTCCTGGTGTAGATGACAGGAGTGAGCTTTCCGTATCCGGAGCATTTATTCAACAGAATTTTAAATTCAATAATCAATTATTCATAACGGGCGCTCTAAGACTGGATGGCTCATCAGTGTTTGGAGAAAATGAACGCAATCAGGTATACTCGAAGGCAAGTGGCAGCTACGTATTATCTTCTTCCGATTATTGGAGCAAGTCATCATTTGCCGACTGGTGGGATGTATTAAAATTCCGGGTTGCTTATGGTGAAAGCGGCAACCTCACCGGCATAGGGCCATATGCCCGCTTTAATACTTATTCGTCATCAACATTTGTTGGTAAATCTGCTTTGAGCGGCAGTAGTGTGTTAGCAAATTCTAATATTAAACCTGAGCGACAGAAAGAACTGGAATTCGGTACCGATATGGCTTTCTTTAAAAGCAGGTTGAATTTTACGTTGAATGTTTACAATAAGAAAGTAAATGATTTATTGATAAACAGGGTGATTGCTCCTACCACGGGCTTTAGCAGTTTTCTTAATAATCTTGGTTCTTTGGAAAATAAAGGTTTCGAAATTGTGTTGGGCGGAACCCCAATCTTAACCAAGAATTTTAAATGGGATATTAATGGCATTTTTAACCATAACAGGAATAAGGCTACTAACATTGGTGCAGCTTTAACTTTATTCAGTACAAATGGTGGTGCGCCGGTTGCAATTCTACAGGGGCAACCTATAGGTGTTTTTTACGGGACTTTCTTTGCAACCGATGCAGATGGTAACAAACTATTAAATGCAGCAGGCATACCCGTTACAGCAAGGGGTACACAAACAGGTCCGCAGCAATATACGCTTGATAAAGATGGTTCAGCCGCCGGAACCGGAACCGTTCTTAGAAAAATTATTGGCGACCCAAATCCCGATTACACGGCCACGTTAGTCAATGAATTTTCTTATAAAAAATTGGGATTACGTGTACAATTAGATGCTGTGCAGGGTGTAGATGTTTTTAATGCAGATTTTAGAACAAGGCAGGGGGTGGGAAATGGAAAGGTTGCTGAACAGGAAGACCTTGGGAAGGTACCACGCGGCTACGTTGTAGGTAATTATAACATTGAAGAATGGCGAATTGATGATGGATCATTCGTAAAATTAAGAGAAGTTTCACTTAGCTACAGCCTTGGAACTATAAAGGGTTTCAGGGATATTACAGCTTCAGTAAGTGGCAGGAACCTTATAAGCTGGGACAACTATAAAGGCTATGACCCGGAAGTAAATGCAGCCGGGCAGAGTACTTTATTGCGTGGTATTGATTTTGGTTCCGTTCCTATACCAAGAACATTCAGTTTCACACTCCAGGCTAAATTCTAAAATCTAAAACAAAAAGTATGAAAATCTTAATAAATAAAACACTCATATCACTTGGCATATTTGCTTTGTTAGTAAATATAACCAGCTGTAAAAAAGATTATAGTAATCCAAACGCGGCGCCGGATGACCAGGTATTTTCGTCGGCGAGAGGGTTAACTGCTGCAGCAATTGGTTTGCAAAGAACCTATTCACTCTCAAGAGCAGGGTCCATATATAATATTGTTACTGCAAATGGTTTTGTCACCAATGAATTGATTATACTCAATACTGGTAACACTTCTGAAGCGCAATTAAATACCGGGGGACCGAGTGTGGACGGTACCAATACGATCATTGCAAATATTTGGGCAAATGCAAGTAAAATTATTTTTGACGCCGATCGCATTATTAATGCATCGGCTGCATTACCTGACCAGGCTTATGCAAGTGGCCTCATAGGTTATGTGTCCATAAACAAAGCTATGGCGCTGGGAAGCCTGGCAATGTTCTGGGAAAAAGTTCCAGACACTGTTGGAACTAATGTTAGCTTTTCAGATCGCATGCAGGGATTTGCAAAAGCTATTGCGGTTATTGACCGTGCGCTGGCATTTATACAGGCAACACCTATTAGCGCCTCGTTTGCCGGCAATATTCCTCCGGGTACTGATATTGTAAACACATTGTATGCATTAAAAGCGAGGTATTCGTTATTCGCAGGAAATTATACTGACGCCCTGGCTGCGGCAAATCTTGTAGATCTTACTAAAAAAAGTACGATGAATTTTGACGCCGTTAGTATCAATCCTATTTATGAAACCGCCACCTCAACCAACAATGTTTTCCAGCCCATTGATTCCACGTTTGGTTTGCCCGTAGCCCAGCGTCCCTCACTGACTGATAAAAGAGTGCCGTTTTATTTAACGATCAATGCGGCAATTGCCCCAAGATTTAGGGTCGGCGGTTTTGGAGGAATATCTACTTCACCCTGGCCTTATTATTTGCCTGGGGAAATTACTTTAATAAAAGCGGAGGCCTATGCAAGGCAGGCTACTCCGGATCTTGCGAATGCTGTAATAGAATTAAATAAAGTTGTTACCAAAAAATCTTCAGACGATCCTTTTGGTATTGGAGCGGATGAGCCTCCTTATTTAGGGCCTCTTACACAAACGGATATTCTTGATGAAATTTATCGACAGAGATGTATTGAATTATTTATGTCTGGTTTAAAGTTAGAAGATATGCGCAGGTTTGCAAGACCCGTTGCGGAAAGAAAAAGAAATTTTTTCCCATACCCATTCAGGGAAAGAGATAACAATCCAAACACACCACCTGATCCGCCATTTTAAGAAAGATTGAAGTAAACAAGCCTCATATTTATGGGGCTTTTTTATGCATGTAAAAAAACAAATCCGGATAAAAGTGAATAGGTTCTTCTATAAATTTTTTTAGCAAAAAATAATTATTTTTTTAATAACCCAAATCGGCTTCCACCGGGTAATGATCCGAATAAGGAACATGAATAACCC
>JBDTMP010000018.1:0-5388 GCA_039934215.1 Ginsengibacter sp. | reverse complement strand
AATAATTTTTCCTTTTGCTTTTAATAAAATTGGAACGTCATTTTGTGTAAAAGGAAAATTACTTTGAGGCCATGGCTTCTTAATTATTTCAAATTGATCCGCAGCAGGCTTGTCATTTAAAGCCAATCCGTAATTCCACATGCTTGCGGGATAAATTTCATAAGAAGGCCATTTTGATTGATCCGCATTTTCCTGCCATTTTGAATCACCAATTGCCGAAGATTTGCTATCCATTAATTTATACGATTCATCGATTTTCAAAGAAAAAGTAAGTGGGCCATAATTAACGCTCACGCTGTTCTTATTTTTTTTCCATTCACGAATAGATAATTTCATTGGAAGCTTTAATTCAATAACATCTCCCTGTTTCCATTTATTTTCCAACCGGATATAAGAACCGGCAGTAGCTTTTGTTTCAATAGCATGGCCGTTTATTGTAACGGACGCAGCAACACACCATGCGGGAATGCGCAGGTATAATGGGAAATCGACAATGTTGGAAATGCTTACTTCAATTTTTACACTTTCATCAAAAGGATAATTTGTCGTTTGTTTAAGGGTAACGGTATGGCCTGACCGCCTTCCAACTTTTGCTGTTAATTCGCTGCTGTTGTATAACATGGCTGCTATTCCATTATCGGGAGTCGCCATCCATAAATGTTCTGCATAATAAGGCCAGCCTTGTGCATGATTGTGCTGGCAACATCGGCTGCTGAATGGATTCATCATTAAGAAAGGGCCTTCATTCTGAATGCCGGGCGCATGATCTTTGCTATCGCTCACAACCATATTTGGCGCGGTTAGGTAACGCAATCCTTTAAAGTCGGGCATTACTGCTGCGGGATATGTATTGAAAGCCACATCTTCGCAATTGTCTGCCCACATTGGATCCCCGGTGATACCGGTTAATATTTCATCAGATGCCATTTGCTCAACCATACCGCAGGTTTCTACTGCCTGTCGCGGATCATCAAATCCCTTCCGCGCATTTTCATCGGCGCCAAACATGCCGCCGGGCACCTGCCCATACCTATTCCTGATCAAATAAAAATCGTTGTATGTGGCATTTAAAAAACTGGTATCCTTTGCCTGCATATAATACGTAGCAGGTTCCCTGAAACATTGGGCAACATTTACGTTATGCCAGTTTGGTAAGTTATTATCCTGAGACCAGTTTGCTGTGTTCCGGTGTATCTTTTCGCCAAGGTCCAACAGCCATTTTTCACCGGTATGGTCATAGAGCCAATAAATGCTGTAAAGGTTATCTCCACCGCGGCTGTTCTCCCAATATGTTTTTAAAAGAAGGCTATCGGGAACGGTTGCCTGCCATTTAAAATATTTTGTCATAAATGGAATCACTCTTGCATCATTGTTGTATTCATAGTAAGATTGCAGGCACCAAAGCATAATCATATTGGGCCACAAGTCGGGTATCTTTTCTATTTTATCCTGCTGATTTTTTCCAATTTCACCGGGTCCAAAGAATCCATCAGCACGCTGGCTTTGAAAAACTTTTTCCAGCCATAATTTTGTCTCACCGATAATTTTTTCATCATTTAAAATATAGCCAAGGTCGCCATATCCTTTTAACCAATAGGGCACTTCTTCCCAACCATGATCGCCTTTGCCATTTCCGCTAAACCACGCGTTATTATTTTTATCGAGCCAGGCACTTATATTTCCAAGCTGGCCTGTTAGGCCATCTCTTTGTAATTCCAGGTATTTTAAAATCCAACCTCCAGGTTTAATCGATCCAACAGGAAGTTTAATAAAATATAATGGTTTTAAAGGCGCCTTATTACTTGTATAATATTTATTATTTGCAACTGTTGAAGGACGTTGCACAATACTTGTCTTTAAAGTATTTGCCTGCGCGGACGCGTCATTACAATAAAGGGATACTATTAAGATAGATATTGTAAACAAATTTTTCATTTCACTTATTTTACCTTATCCAACCGCTCTCCAATGGAATATTATTTTCATTTCCCTGTGATTGAGAAGGGAAAATAATGAGAAAGGAAAACAAAATATACACTCCTAAATATTTCATCGGCTAAAAATTTCTCCGGGGATTAATTGTTCATTTGCAAACAATATCACGATTAAATTACAATATAAGAAAATATTCTGTATTGATTTTTAAGGTTCAACTTTGATGTGTCTGCGTATCATGTTTAACCCCATTTTTTTGGTTTTTTCTATATCAAATTTTAAAGCGTTGTCTGTTGGGGCGGTATATAAACCATCCGGCCACCAGCCCTGGTCGGGCGGTCCAAATAAAAATGCATTATTCAACATAGTGCATATAAAAAGTATGGCGCATGCAAAAGCTGACGAACGCTTTTTGGAAACATTAAATGAAACTATTTCAAAAGGAATTGAAGATACAGACCTGGACGTAGAGCATCTTGCAGGGATAATGAATATGAGCAGGATTACCCTGTACCGAAAAATAAAAGCTATCTCCTACCTGACGCTCCTCGAGCTTATCAATATTGTAAGACTGAAAAAAGCGGCTCAATTATTGGCGGAAGGAGAATATAAAATTTACGAGATCTCCGCAATGGTTGGCTATAGCTCTCAAAGTAATTTCGCCAGGAATTTTTTAAAACAATTTAGTATGACTCCAACGGAGTTTATGCAGTCAAAAATCGCAAAGAAATAACAGAGAAATAGCTCCTTAATGACTGCCCATTTCCCTGGACGCAAGAGGTTTTTTGATTGGATTCAAAATTTTCAGTACCTATGAGCCTTGTGTTTTTTCCCGAGTTGAAATACCCTTGAAATATTAAATCCAAACAGTACATCACCGTCATCCCATTGGCCGGTTGTTTCTGAAATAAAAGATTTTTCTACCAGCCCTGTAGAGTTTGTAAAATGCAATTGAAAAACGTGACCGCCCGTTCCTATATCAATACCAAATGATAAAACATTATGAGATCCTGGTGATTTAGTGTCAGGAAGCTGGTAATAATATTCTGCATTCACACTCATTCTTTTTGAAATTTCATGTCTTCCGGCAAAGCCAATAGCCCATACATTTTGCTTTGTATGATTAAAAGAAATGTTATCTGCATGAATAAATGTTGGCATAATTTGTAAGGAAAAATGTCCGGAAATTTTTCCCGCAAGTAATAATTGAAGTACATAAGCCGGGCGGTGAAACTCAGTACCCGAATCAACCTTAATATAAAAATCTCCTGGTCGTAGCGAGCTGATAGCGCCGGTTGCAAGAAATGATACACTTACAGGCATATTAACTTCGCCGGCGGATTGTCTTAGCATTTTAAATTTAAGAAAAGCATCATAGGTTTTTTGAAAAGTACTATGCCCGACTCCCGCCATAAAATTATTTGTTATGCCATAATCAAATCCCAAACGCATCGTGGCGTTATCCAATCCAAAAAAATTATAGAGGCCGTTACTTAATGGGCCAAAACGGTGGGATATTCTCAAATCTAAAACATGAGCGGGTAAAGTTTCAACGGAATGGCCATCAACGATGCGGGTATATTGAAATGTTGCAACAGTGTAAGTGGTTTTATTTTCACTTTGCTTTACAAGATCATTAAAAAGACTGGCCGTATCCTGGCCAAATATTTTTTCAGTAACATGTAAAAGAAAAAAGCCTAAAAAGAAAAGTTTTAAAATACGCATGAAAATGAATTAGGTGATGATTTATTTTTTTTGATAATTGCAGGTAATATCAATTTTAATATTTTCCGCAACTTTATTATCAACAATCGTGGGTATATTAATTTTATAATCCTTTACTAAAATATTGAATGAAGAAGCTGCAGAAATATTTCCATTGGTTATAGTAATAGTCCCTGCTGTTGCAATTCTTTTTTCCACGCCATGTATCATCATATCTCCTTTCACCTTCACCGGGTAAGCTCCGTCTTTGGCGAAATTGATCTCACTCAAATTGGTAATATTTCCCTTAAAAGTTGATCGTGGATATTTGGCGCTTTCAATGTAGTTCTCATTAAAATCTTCTTCCATCTTTGCTTTTGGAAAATGAAAGGCATTATTAAGCAGGGAAAACTGAACCTCCCCTGTCTGAATATTTAATACACTTATCATTTGATTATTGTCCGCCTTGATATCCTGGAGCATTGTTTTTGAAAAAAAAGATGCATTGCCATTTTTTGTAAAATAAACCTGGCTTGTGGCATGGGTATTAACGGCGCACAGTAGCGTCAATAAAAAAATTATTTTTTTAATTATCATGTACCTTTTTTTAAATCGAACGATAACATCTTATCAAATAAACATCTCCTGGTAACCCCATTTCGGAGTCCCCTTCGATGTAGCCGATGCAAATTCCTTTCAGCGCTATTGTATCTCCGGCCCTGGCATTATCTATATTTTCTTCCATAGTACAATTAACGGATGCCCCGGAAGTTTGTGTTTTTAAAAGAAGTATTTGTTGATTCTTTTGATTCAGTGATATTCCAATTATTTCGCCTGATACGGCAGTGATTGTATTCAGGTATTTCGATTTTGCAACCAAAGGTTCCGAAGTGAAAATTTTATAAAGGTCAATGGACGTAGTCTCAATCGCATTGGCGCCCTTAACATCCTGGTGGGGCCTATTCCATACGAGGTAACCACCTATACACGCAAACAACACAATGGCAATAAAAATAAAGAGGATATTTTTTTTTAGCTCTCGTTTCATAGTAGTTTCTAAAAATGTATATCGCTTTTTTACACTGAAAGGTTGCCATTTTACTATTATACAAGTGTGTATAACCTGCAAATCATCATGTATTCCTTCCTGTTCGTCAAATAAATTATTCGCAGGCAACAACTTTTATTTTTTTTGCTTTAGAATAATTCAAAAACACATTTTTAATTTAAACCTTTTTTTATGCAACACTCAAATCTTAAAAATGCATTCGCAATAGTTTTTGCATTTGCATTATTATCTCTTCTTTCTTTTAATGTAAAGGCGGGAGGCGACAGTTACAAAATTTATCTTAACAACAAACTTATTTTGGAGCAACATGTAACCCAGCCGCTAAATATTAAAAGCCTGCAGCTCGACAATGCCAATGCCAATGACAAGCTTGTTATTTATTACAGCCACTGTGGCCAGGTGGGAAAAGAAAGAAGTCTTTCCATAAAAGATGATAAGGGAAAAATATTGAAGGAATGGAAATTTGCCAATAAGATAGGCTCAAATGAAAGCATGATTATTCCGGTGAAGGAATTATTAGCGTTAACAAAAAATAATTCGCGTGGTCGCTTAAATCTATTTTATGCCGCGCAAGAGCTTCCCAAAGGACGTATGCTTACTTCAGTGAATTTAAATCACGTGGCCAAAATTTAAAAAATCAACCATCTAAAAACTACGTTGCCAATTGCAATCGTCTATTG
>JBDTMP010000017.1:0-2405 GCA_039934215.1 Ginsengibacter sp. | reverse complement strand
GCAGCATCTTTAAAAAGAATTAAAAAGTGAAGATCAATAGCATTTAATAACGGCAACACTTCAATGGTTACTAAATTTTTCTCTTTGCCCGTTAAATGATTTCCCGGAATACCGGCGCCAGAACCGGAACTTAATGGAATACCTTTTTTAACAAAAGGCTTTCCTGACGATTTTGCTTTATGCAATGCATTCCGCAGCTCGAATGACAATCCTTCACGGGCCATCTTAAGAACATTCAGGCTTGCCTTGCCGGGAGATGGCTCGAGGTAAGCACCGGTTGAGCCGCGAAATTGTACAATATCAAACTCCTCGTTTACGATTACGCTTGCCGGTGTGTATTGAGATAACAGGATATCGTCCGCGTTTTTTTGATAATCATCTTTTTTTCTTTCATTGCTGCGAAGGCCGTAGTCCCTGTCTTTTAAAATGTCTTCCCTGTAGGGAGAAGTAATATTCATAAATTTACTGGGAGCAGATTTTTTTGTGTAAATTTTTTCTCTCTTATCCGCGGCAAGAAAAAGCTCGGAGGAACCGTTGGCGGTTTCCGATTTTCCCAATAGCAAAAGTCCCTTTTCATTGAGTGCGTAATGAAAAGTGGCAAAGGCTTTTTTTTGCAAAGAAGGCTCCATATAAATAAGCACATTACGGCAGCTAACCAGGTCTATTTTTGCAAAGGGAGGATCTTTCAAAAAATTATGGGTGGCGAATACACACATATCCCTTATAATTTTATTTACCTGGTAACTGCCATCAATTTTTGTAAAAAAATTCTGGAGCCTATAGTCAGAAACTCCCTCAAGTTGTCTCTTATTATATATTCCCGATCTCGCTTTTGTTATCGCCTGCTCTGAAAGATCGGTCGCGAATATTTGAATCCGGATAGTGGAAACTCTGCTGTTCAGGTATTCATAAAGGCAAATGCCCATTGAATAGGCTTCTTCACCAGTAGAGCAACCGGCAATCCATATCCGTAAAGAGTTTACCGGGGTTTTATCTTTAGCGATGGATGGCAAAATCTTATCACATATATATTCGAATGTTTTGGGATCGCGAAAAAAATTGGTGACGGGTATCAACAGATCATGGAACAGAGTTGCCTGCTCGTTCTTATTTTGCTGCAGGTATTTGAAATAATGGCCAATTTTTTCCTGCTTGAGTATAGCCATCCGGCGCAGAATGCGCCGGCGTATAGTGGTTTGCTTGTAATAAGTAAAATCTGCGCCGTTGCGTACACGCAACAATGCTAATATTTGACTGAAGCTTTTTTCTTCTGACTCATCCTCCTCAACAGGCTGGCCATCGGCATCATATTTTCCAAAAGTATTTTCAAGCTTCAGCAATTGCTTGGGCATCTCCCCCGGGCTGAGTATAAAATCAACCACATCATTTCTAATAGCGCTTTGCGGCATATCATCATAAGCCGCCGAAGCGCTGTCCTGCGCCAACGTGATGCCGCCAAAATCTTTAATTTTTTTTAACCCAACCGTGCCGTCTTCGCCCGTACCCGATAATATAATGCCTATAGCATGATTCTGGTGGACTTCGGCAAGCGAAGAAAAGAAGATATCGATAGGCATATTTTTTTTACCGTCTGGCCTCGGGCTCAGTGTCAGGACGCCATCGTTGGCCACCAGTATTTTATTCGCGGGAATAATATATACGGTATTGGGTTTTACCGTTACATTATCAATTACTTCCTGCACAGGGATTTTTGTTTCTCTTTGCAAAATTTCGGGTAAAGAGCTGTTATAATCGGGGTGTAAGTGCTGTACAAAAATGTAAGCCATACCCGATTTTGCAGGTATTGCCTTTACAAATTGTTTGAAGGCTTCCAGCCCTCCCGCAGAAGCACCAACGCCAATTACAGGAAAAAGATTTTTTGAAAGAATTTTTGTATTCTTAGGGGCTTTAGGCATCATCCAGGTTTTTATCGTAAAGATTCTTTTTTAAGTGAGGTGGCGTTAATAAACGCGGAGACATTTATAATGTTTATACTTCGCAAGAGAAAACTTAGCGGCTTTAAGATGTTCATTCTTTACCTCAAAAAGAAAATGAAAATGTATATCCCAATCAATAAACTACGTCAACACCCATTGCTTTTAATAAATTAATTGCTTCCGGTGTTACCTGCCATAATGATTCGACATTGTTTTGTATTGTTACATTTTTATGCACGACAAGCCCCTTTTTAATTAACGGCGCGAATGACCCTCCTTTTATATCGGCCGGGCCAAAAGGAATTCCCTGGTTTTGCTTTACAGCAGCCTCAACCAATGCAACAATCATTAATTGTGAAAGAGTATGTTTCCTGTATTTCTTTAATCGGACAATCCTCGAATCCATATATAAAGCAAGATAAAACATTTATCTATCCAAACTTATATATAGGTTTTTGATATGCGTAT
>JBDTMP010000016.1:0-1698 GCA_039934215.1 Ginsengibacter sp. | reverse complement strand
CCACTAAGCCATTATGATCATGCCGACTTCTTCGTTAGCTTCTGCAATTATTAAAGTAGCCATTGCCGATGATCATAAAATTTTCAGGGATGGAATTAAGATGGCTCTTTCACCGAAACAAAACTTAAAAATGATTTGGGAAGCCGAAGATGGAAAGGATCTTTTGCACAAAATCGCTATCAAAAAACCTGATGTTTTATTGATGGACATAAGAATGCCGGAAATTGATGGCATTAATGCCATTGAATTGCTTCGCAAAGAATATGAAGACCTTAAGATAATTGTACTCACTATGTACGATGATCAGCAAATGATTAGTAAAATGATGGAGATGGGTGCTAATGCATATCTTACAAAGACGACAGATCCCGATGAAATTTACCAGGCAATTCTGACATGCATGAATGAAGATTTTTACTTTAATCAGTTAGTTAATAATGCAGTGATGGGGAAACTGATGCAAAAGAAAAATGTGCGCCAGCATTATGGAACACAAATTCCTATCTCTTTTAGTGAGAAAGAGTTAAAGATTTTACAGTTACTGGCTGAGGATAAAACAACAGAAGATATTTCAAAAATAATTTTTCTAAGCCCGCGTACTATTGAAACAATTAGACAGACAATGAAGAACAAGATAGGTGCAAAAACAATTGGCGGATTAATTACTTACGGGTTGAGAAATAAAATGATAGAATAGATTAAAATGAAATACAGGAAATTATTGAGCTAGTTCCTATGCCCCAAATAATAATCTGTCATTATCTTAAAAACTTTCGCTTTTACGATTTCGAAATTTTCTGATTGTACTACAGTTACCGGAGGCAAAAAATGCAGTTCCATTTTTGAAGGCCAAAAAAAGAAAACCTTATCGGACGGAAGTACCGTTTTTGTATTAAATATTAATGCAGGAAGGATTGAGATTTCCGTATCAACTGCAAGTTTAAACGCGCCATCATAAAATCCTTTCAGAGGTAAATTTGTTTTATTACGGGTTCCTTCAGGATAGATACACATATGCATTCCCATATTAAGAACGTCTTTCATCTTTTTAAAACTGCTTTGCCTGCTGTTTTTATCATTGCGGTCAACGAGGATTGATCCGCGTTTATACACAAGGCCAAACAATGGAATTTTTGCCATCTCAGCTTTTGCTATTGTTTTATTGGCACCTGGGATAAAAGGTGTAGTTAATGGAACATCCATTAGCGAATTATGATTACAGGTAACAATATAATTTTCGCCTTTTTTAAAATTTTCCAGCCCAACAGTTTTAAGCCTGCAGCCGGTAAGAAAAAAAAAGATTCTCATCCATACTTTAGAAACGATTCTAAAAATACCCGTTCTCTTTGGTTCATCTATTATTCCAATTATCCACATTGGAATCAATACCGGAATCAGCGTTATTATAAAAATTATAATTGCCCAGGTTGCAAAAATTCTTCCGAATATTTGTTTCAAACTTAAAAGATTAAAATTTCCAGTTTATAGGTTCCTTATTTTGCTTTGCAAGAATCTCATTCGTTTTCGAAAAATGCCTGCACCCGAAAAACCCTTTATCAGCGCTAAATGGAGATGGATGCGCAGCCTTGAGAACAAAGTGTTTTGTTTCATCAATGAGAGATTGTTTTTCCTGGGCAAATTTTCCCCATAGCAAGAATACAATTCCTTCTTTTTTTTCAGACAACTTTTCTATGACAG
>JBDTMP010000015.1:0-2483 GCA_039934215.1 Ginsengibacter sp. | reverse complement strand
TGTGGGGTATTTCATTTCCCCCCGCAACAGCAACAACAGTTCCACAGAACTGGCTATACTTTGCCGCCGGACCTGATGATGAAGCTCATGGCCTTTTTGGATATATTTCAAAATAAATTTCTCTTCCAGTTAAAACAAAGGACCGGATTTTTCTGGTCCTTTGTTAATAAAAGCAGGCTATAATTTTTCCTTAACAGATATGAGAATGAAGTAAACTCTGAAGCTTACATTGGGGTAAAGCTTTTCAATATATTAACCACATCATGGTAATATTCTTTTGCATACGAAATCCATATATAGAAACTTATATTGGGGTGGTCAGGATCAACTAAAAGCAGAACTGATGCAGAGAAGCCACTTTTAGAGCCATCAATTGCACAACCCCAGTACCCGTTTATATTACTGAGATATATCGGTTGCGTTTCTCCTGATGAATTCACTTTATAATAAAGTGATAAATCATCGGCCCATTTTACAAGCGCCGCTTTCATTCCGTCATAAGTAAGATTCTCATCTTTCCGCGGATAAATATCCATCGTTATTTTATTATTGCTGGCCTCATACACGGTTCCGTCACTTTTAATTACCACCATGTTATCCGGAGCCTTAAATTTCATATTATATGAGTTCCAATTCCATACCCGCATAGTTTGAGCGATGGATGCTGAACCTACGGAAGACAATAAGATTGTCAGAAAAAATTTGTGTATCATTTAGTTTGGTTTTGTAAATGTTGCGGTGTTACGTAGGTAAACCAACTAAAAGGAGAGCAAGAAATAAATCGCCGGAATGCACTGCATTTATTTTAAAACAAAATTAATATTTAGTATGATATATTTTATTTTTTACTTGAAAAAAGTAACTTTCCTTAAAAATATTATTATCTTAACTTCCATAAAAACTTGCTGCTTCCCTTAATCTCACCTGGTTTCTGACGGTTCACTTTTTAAAGCTTTTAAATTATTTTTTTAAAAAAAATTCAAACAAAAAATGAAAAAGTATATCCTCGTTTTAATTGTAGTATCCGGTTACATACCTGCGTGCAATAACCAGGAGAAGAAAACCGGTTCTACCGGTTCTATAGAATTGCCATACACTGCATCCTATACTACCGAGTTCACCAACGATGTGCCCGATTCCGCTTTATTGCTGGTGCTTAATTCTTATAAGTATTGGGAGAATGGAGATTTAAAAGCATTGCGGTCAACCATGGGCGACAGTATGTATGTGGATGGCTCTGAAGGATTTAAATTTCGCGGACATACTGATTCATTAATGAACTATTGGCTCAAAACACGGGACAGCTTAAGCTCTGTGAAAATTACGATGGATGTGTGGCTTAAAAATCATTCTGTAAAGGATAGTGCTGATTATATTAATGTTTGGTATAAAGAAATTGACACTTATAAATCCGGAAGGATAGATTCTGCCAATTACGAGGATGATAATAGGTTGAAAGATGGGAAAATTATCTGGTATTCATCTCACAAGCAGAAGCTTTAAAAATCATTTTGCCTGCTGACAAACTCCCGTTATCTTCTTAAAAAGGCGGGAGTTTTTTAAAGATTAAATTTTGTACTGCGTAGTTTTTCTTTATCTACTTCCGCCCAGGAATTACAACCGGCGACGCCGAGGGTAAGATCAATATCTGCCAGTAAATTTGCCACAACTTCTTTTACCCCAGCCTCGCCGGCGAGTGCCAGCCCATACGCGTATGGCCGGGCAATAAGAACAGCTTTCGCTCCCAAAGCCATCGCTTTAAACACATCAGAGCCCCGCCGAATTCCACTGTCAAATAATATGGTGGTTTTCTTTCCAACAACATCCGCAATTTCCGAAAGTACATCCAATGCCCCGATAGCGCCATCTAATTGACGGCCACCATGGTTGGAAACAATTATTCCATCAGCCCCATGATCAATCGCTTTTTTTGCATCATCGGGATGCTGAATGCCTTTAAGAATTATTGGAAGTTTTGTGCAATCTCTTATCACGGCAAGATCACTCCACGTAGAAGAAGGATTAGAAAAACAATTTGCGAAATGTATCATAGTCTGCATTTTATCTTTTACAGAATTGCCAACCTGCGAAAGAAAAACAGGGTCTGTAAGATAATTGGCCAATCCCTCGTTATACAAAAATGGGAGATAAGCATTTTGAATATCACGTTCCCTCCAGGCGAATAATCTTGTATCGAGCGTCACTACAATCGCTGTGTATCCAGCTTTTTCAGCACGGCCAATAATGCTTCGTGTAAAATCATTATTACGCCCCCAATATAATTGAAACCAGTGTGGATGGTCACCATGTACCGCTGCAATTTCTTCAAGCGTTTTAGATGATACAGTGCTCACAACCTGTGGCACCTGCATAGCCTTGGCTGCACGGGCGACCGCTATTTCTGCCTCGGGATGTGCGATCGACAAAACGCCTACAGGTCCGAGCAAAACAGGTGTTGGTAATTTTATTCCGAATAATTCAAT
>JBDTMP010000014.1:0-4400 GCA_039934215.1 Ginsengibacter sp. | reverse complement strand
GAAAAATATGATAAATAAATTATTTTTGGATACAAATATCATTATTGACTATGTGCAGGAAAGAAATAATGAATTGGATGCAATAAAAGAAATTATTCATCTCGCCGAACTTGAAAAGATAGAATTATTTATTTCTGAAAGCGTCATTACCACTTCATTTTATTTATTACAAAAACAAAAAATAGATGCATTGTCAGTGTTGAGAGAACTATGCAAAACGATTGGCGTAGTTCCTTTTTCAAAAGATATTTTATATTACCCGGTTGAAAAATATAAAGACACAGAAGATGGCCTTTTATATTTTTTAGCGTCAAAAGCGAAAATGAATTACTTCATTACAAGAAATGTAAAGGATTTTACTTTTCTATTTCCATCATTGCCTGTGTTAAGTCCAACCAACTTTTTAAAAGAAATTTATTTTGATGATCTACCGCAGTAAAGCACCATTGCGCATTGGGCTCGCCGGTGGCGGCACAGATGTTAGCCCTTACAGCGAGCAATACGGTGGCGCAATTTTAAACGCGACAGTTTCCCTTTTTGCTTATGCTAATATTGAACCGATTGAAGAAAACGCTATCATAATTACAGCGCTTGACAGAAAAGAAGAACAGAGATTTGAATGGGCTCCCACATTGCCAATTGATGGGAAACTCGATTTATTAAAAGGTGTTTACAATCGCATTCATAAAGATTTCGGCGTACCCTTAACTGGTTTTCATTTGTCCACATTTGTTGATGCGCCAGCTGGTTCAGGACTTGGAACATCTTCAACTCTCGTGGTTGCAATAATTGGTGCTTTTGTTGAATGGCTGAATCTCCCTTTAGGCGATTATGACATCGCCCATTATGCATACCAAATAGAAAGAGAAGATTTGAAACTTGCAGGTGGAAAACAAGATCAGTATGCCGCAATGTTTGGCGGAGTAAATTTCATGGAATTTTATGAAGATGATAAAGTAATCGTAAATCCTTTGCGCATAAAATCTCAATATCTTCACGAGCTTGAAAATAACCTCGTACTTTATTTTACCGCTACCAGCAGGGATAGCGCATCGATTATAAATGAACAGGTAAAAAATGTAAATGAGAAAAATGAAAAAAGTATTGAGGCCATGCACCAGTTAAAAGAACAGGCACGCATGATGAAAGAAGCATTATTAAAAGGGCGACTTCATGAGTTTGGTCAGATTCTTGATTTTGGATTTCAGCAAAAAAGAAGAATGGCTCATAATATAAGTAACGACGCTATTGAAGAAATATATGACGCCGCGAAAAAAGCAGGCGCAACCGGTGGCAAGATAAGTGGTGCCGGCGGAGGCGGATTTATGATCTTCTATTGCCCCGGTAATACACATCACGCAGTTGTAGAAGCCTTAAACAAATTTGGAGGAGAAGTAAAAAATTACACCTTTACCAAACATGGATTGCAAACATGGTCCGCCTGAATAATTAAAGACAATGGAAAAAATAAAACATATAATTCAATCATCTATTGATGTAAAAACACAAATACTTACTGATGCGAAATTATTACAAACCGTAATGGATTGTGTAAATGTGATCGTTAGCGCATTTGAAAAAGGCAATAAAGTTTTGTTCTGCGGCAATGGAGGCAGCGCTTCAGATGCGCAACACATGGCTGCGGAATTCAGCGGAAGATTTTACACTGACAGGGACGCATTGCCTGCTGAAGCTTTGCATTGCAACACCTCTTACCTCACAGCAGTAGCCAACGATTATAGCTTTGACGTGATCTATTCAAGATTAATAAAAGGAATTGGCAACCCCGGCGATGTGCTTGTGGGATTGAGTACTTCCGGCAATAGTAAAAATATTGTGAACGCTTTTGAAACTGCTAAAGAAAAACAAATGACTACCATCGCGTTTACAGGATCTTCGGGAGGTAAACTGAAAAAACTGTCTGATCATCTTATAAATATTCCCTCCGATGATACACCCCGCATACAGGAAAGCCACATAACTCTTGGGCACATCATTTGCCAAATGGTAGAAGAAATTTATTTTGCAGATACAAATGATTAATGAAGCCATTATTCTTGCAGGCGGCCTGGGAACGAGGCTGCGAAGCGTTGTGCCTGATCAGCCAAAATGCATGGCTCCTGTAAAAGGAAAGCCCTTTCTTTTCTATGTGATAAATTATTTAGAAAAAAACGGCATCGGGAAATTCATATTCAGCGTAGGCTACATGCACGAAATAATTGAAGAGTATCTCCATAAAAATTACTCGTCTTTGAATTATAAAATATCTTTTGAAACTGAGCCTTTAGGAACTGGTGGTGGTATAAAATTAGCGTGTGAAAAAACTACGCAGGAAAACATTCTCGCATGCAATGGAGATACGCTTTTTAAAATTAACCTACAGGAATTGGACAACTTTCATAAAGCAAAAAATGCGGACTGCTCGTTGTGCTTAAAGCCAATGAAAAATTTTGAGAGGTACGGCGTGGTTGAATTAAATGAAAATGATTCTATACAATCATTCAAAGAAAAAAAAAATTATGCATCCGGTTTAATAAATGGTGGTACGTATGCATTGAATGCTGATCGCTTTAAAAAAGAAGATCTCCCTCAAAAATTTTCTTTTGAGAAAGATTACCTGGAAAAGAATACGCAATCATCAATGAGCGGCAAAGCAAAATTATATGGTTTAATCCAGGACGAATATTTTATTGATATTGGAATTCCTGAAGATTATGAAAGAGCCCAATCAGAACTTTAATAAAGAGTTTACTTATAACATTTCATACTAAACATTTTAAATTTTGAATTTTGGATTTTAAATTAATAGATAAATCCTGGACATTATTTCTTGACCGCGATGGAGTTATTAATATTGAAAAATATCACGATTATATTCATAATTGGTCCCAGTTCAGATTTTACGATGGAGCAAAAGAAGCGCTTGCCATTTTCTCCCGGAAATTTGGGAAAATATTTGTAGTTACAAACCAGCGAGGCGTAGGGAAAGGGATTCACAAACTTGAAGATCTCGAAATAATACATATTAATATGTTAGAGGAGTTTGCAATTGCTGGGGGCAAAATTGACAAAGTCTATTATGCCATCGACGTGGA
This sequence comes from Ginsengibacter sp., assembly GCA_039934215.1. Taxonomy (GTDB): domain Bacteria; phylum Bacteroidota; class Bacteroidia; order Chitinophagales; family Chitinophagaceae; genus Ginsengibacter. The sequence goes on along the minus strand of JBDTMP010000014.1, from coordinate 1,305 downwards.
AGATGATCACCTCAACCGCAAGCCAAATCCCGGCATGGGAATACAGGCACAAAAGGATTACCCCGAAGTCGACTTCTCTAAAAGTGTCATGATTGGAAACACATTAAGCGACATGAGATTTGGACGAAACCTTGGAGTTACTTTAAATATTTTTCTGCCTACCCGCAAAGAAATTGATAAGAACAACGCGGATATTGATCTTGTTTTTGACGATCTTATTTCTGTTGCAAATGCATTATAGCTTAGTTAAAAATTTAATCCTTAGCAATAATATCGGGTAAATTCTGTTTTCTTTGCGCAAACAATTTGAATGAATAAAATCCGTCCTTTTTTTATTTTCTTTGTATTCACCGGCAATATTGTATCCGCACAGCATATTTCTTTAGCCAACAAAAAAGAATTACAAACAAAAGAAGATTCTCTTAAAATTTTAGCCACAGAAATCATCCAGGGAAGGAATGCTGCTGACCGGTTGAGTGCAGACAGCCAGTTCACTAAAATGTTTGTGAGGGCGCTAAAAATCAACCATTCTTTTGATTATCCTTTTGATTCTCTTTCAACGATTTCAAGATTAATTCCGGAAGACAGCTCGTTCAAAATATTTACATGGCAAATGGTAGTGAATGAATATGTAACCCGCCAGCATGGAGCTATACAAATGAGAACGGCAGATGGCTTGCTGAAGCTTTTTCCACTCATTGATAAATCAGCCATAACGATAGGTAAAGAAGATACCATAGGAAATAATTTAGGATGGATGGGAGCGGTTTATTATAAATTAATTGAGAAAAAATCGTTTGGAAAAAATTATTATACGCTGCTTGGCTATGATGAAAATAATATCAACAGCAATAAAAAAGTGATCGAAATTCTTACATTTAAAGATGGCGAGCCTGTTTTTGGAGGAGCGAATTTTAGTTTCCAGGATAACAGCGTGATCAAAAAAACAAGAGCAAGATTTGTAATGGAATACAAGAAAAATTCCAGTCCCAGGTTAACCTACGATCCTGACCAGGACATGATCATTTATGAACATTTAATTTCAGAAACCGGTGAGCCAAATAAAAAATACACCTACATACCCGATGGTGATTATGAGGGCCTGAAATGGGTAGATGGCAAATGGGTGCATATTCAAAAAGTTTTTACGCAAAAAACTCCCGAAGGCCAGGAACCTGTACCACAGCCAATAAGAGATGCGCAGGGAAACATTGATTATTCAAAACTTAATAAAAGAGTCCCCGAAGATCAGAAGGTTGAAACCGATGCTCCGGTTCCGGTAAAAAAGAATAAGACTCCTAAGTA
>JBDTMP010000013.1:0-3632 GCA_039934215.1 Ginsengibacter sp. | reverse complement strand
TATTTGCATTTTTCTTTTACAATATGGGTGTGCAAACAGTAATGCTTGCCGCCGCAAACTTTGGAACAAAAGTTTTGAACCTGCCTTCAACCAACCTCATCATCACGATGGTGCTGATACAATTGGTAGCCATAGCCGGCGCCTATCTTATGTCAAAGCTTTCAGGAATGTTTGGAAACCTCCAGGTACTTATCGGCGTTGTAATCTTTTGGATCTGTATCTGTATTGCAGCTTACTATATGCAAACTGAAATTCATTTTTATGCTTTGGCAATTGCTGTTGGGTTGGTAATGGGAGGCATCCAATCGTTGAGCAGGTCAACCTATTCCAAGCTGATGCCTGTAACAAAAGACACTGCCTCATTTTTTAGCTTCTATGACGTTACAGAAAAAATCGCGATTGTGATAGGACTATCGGCTTTTGGTTTTATCGAAGAATATACCGGCAGTATGCGTAATTCAGTTCTCTCACTTATTGTTTTTTTTACAATCGGGTTAATTGGTTTAATATCTGCATTGCATAAGCAGAAAAAAGATAATCTCATATTGGTATGAAACTATATTCGATAAATGCAGGACATTTCAAACTCGATGGCGGCGCCATGTTTGGTGTTGTGCCTAAAAGTATCTGGCAAAAATTAAACCCACCCGATGAAAAAAATTTGTGTAACTGGGCAATGCGCTGCCTTTTGATTGAAGAGGAGAACCGGCTAATACTCATTGATAACGGCATGGGAAATAAACAGGATGAAAAATTTTTCGGGCACTACTATTTAAATGGCGATGATACACTCGAGAAATCATTGGCCAAAAATGGTTTTACAAAAGATGATATTACCGATGTTTTCTTAACGCATCTTCATTTTGATCATTGTGGCGGTTCGATAGAAAAAGTGAATAATAAACTTTTACCTGCGTTTAAAAATGCCGTTTACTGGAGCAATGAAAAACACTGGCAATGGGCCACGAATCCCAATGACAGGGAAAAGGCGAGTTTTTTAAAAGAAAATATTTTGCCGATACAGGAAAGCGGCAAACTAAAATTTATTGAAACAAAGGAAGGCATAGAATTTACAAGAAATATTCACATACGATTTGTAAACGGCCACACTGAATCAATGATGCTTCCGCAAATAAATTATAAAGGGAAAACCATAATTTATATGGCAGACCTGCTTCCCTCGGTTGCGCATATTCCCATTCCTTACGTGATGGCTTATGATACCCGGCCGCTTGAAACCCTCAAAGAAAAAAAATCATTTCTTATAGAGGCACAGCGGAAAGATTACATACTTTTTTTTGAACACGACCCGAAAACGGAATGTTGCAACCTGCAACTAACTGAAAAGGGCATACGCAGTGGAGAAAGTTTTTTAGTTGGCGATCTTTAACCCCTATCCCCTAAAGGGGTAACAAGACAGATGGGCTTCTTATCGAAAACTTATCAAAGATTTGAGCGGGTACCTGAGATTTTTATATCCCATCATATCTACTTTAATAGTACCTACTGAAATGGGGCTTTCTGCCCTCAGTAATAAATGATTTGCATCATCGCTTACCCACACATTCATCTTTTCACCACCTTCAAAAATGGTTCCCTTAATAAGCAAGGGCTTAAATTTTATAGCCCGGAATTTTCCGTATTTTGTTTTCACGGTCTCCTTTCCTTCATACCGTAAATACAAATGATATATTTCATCATCTAAAAACATATCGAAAGGAATTTTATCGCCCGGTTTATATTTATCGAAATTTATATTGCGGGCGTAGTAAGTGGCACTTATAACATCCTGTATACATGAGGTTATTTTAAAAACTCCATTGGTACTTACCGCAGTTCCGGCATTGTGATTGAATGTTACATTATTATAAATTTTGTAACCGCCTTCATCTACATTGCGAACAAATTTTACCGGCAACATAGTAGCCGTGTCAATGTAGGTTTCATACTTATCGCGGACTTTATAAAAATTATCAAAGAAAGAATAAGAGGCGCCGGTGCCAATACAATGATAGACGATTTTACCATTATACTTCTCAAGATTGGCAGTGAACCGGGCTTCTCCGGCTGCAACATACATTCCCAAAGTTGTATAATAAACTCTCATGGTGACTTCTTCCCCTGCCTTAAAAGCGCTGTTTTTAGCACCACAAAATTCTTCACCAGCCGTGGTAGTAAAAGCAAAAAATAAAATCACTAACGTTGTAACTGTTTTCAAATCCTATTAATTAATCTTTAAAAATTTTTATACTTAGTATAAACAGGCTTCCCATTAACGCCGGTATAAATAAATTGATGAACCAGATACCAAACGTTGTACCAATGATACCCACGACATTTGTGCTATAGAAACTTAAAAGTTCCGTGCTGAATTTTCCCCTGATTCCCAGGTCGGCAATTGCAAATGAAGGCACAATAGCCAATACTAAAAATAAAATGCTTATAATCCAGAATGCAGATGTCCATAAAATTTCAACATGCAATACCTGGAGCAGAAAGATATACTGAATGACGAAAACAAGGTATCTAAAGAAAGAAAGATAAAGTAACCTTAACAATAATTTGGGAGTAAACTCTTCCAGCACATTTATATACTGAACATACTTTGCCGCAGCCGGAATTTTTTCTACAAGTTTTATAATCCATGATAAACGAAAATAAAATAACATCAAAACGCAGGCTACGCAACCGGAGAGAAATAATAAAGTTTTAAGCCAGAAAACTGAAAGACCCATTACGGGTAATGCTTCCGAATTTTGAAAATATATGATGTATAACAGGCCGCCACAACCGATTACCAATGTTATGATCAACTGGCTTATACTTCCTGCAATTGATAATGAAATCGCTTTGATCCTGTTGCCTTCACTGATGTATAAAATGCGACCGCCATATTCCCCCATACGATTGGGTGTATTGAGTGAAAGCGTAACCCCGCTAAGGACAGATTTAAAAGCGGTAAAAAAACTAACTGGCTGGACATGCCTTAAAAGTAATTGCCATTTTTTTGCTTCAAATCCCCAATTTACAAACACAAGCACTATAACGATCCAAAATTTAAAAGCCGCTTCCCCAAAAGGCGCTTGTTTAATAAGGTCAATAGATTGTTGAAGGTTTGGCTGGGATTTTATTTGCTGGTATAATGAATAAAAAAGCCATACACCCAGCGCCGGAGCAATAATATACTTGAATAATATTTTGATATTTTTGTTAATACGGATCATGTAGCTTTGAACAGGATATACCTTCTTCAATATTTATATATACAGTTCTGTTGTACTCCATTGATTCAAAAATAATCTTCAATTGCATACAAATTCAAAAATCATTTTAGGCATTGATCCCGGATCATTGGTAATGGGCTTTGGTGTAATAAAAGTTTCCGGTGAAGGCATTTCTTTAATAATCATGGATGTGCTCAAGCTTTCAGCAAATAAAAACGCTTATGAAAGATTAGAAATTATTCATTCAAAAGTATGTGAGCTTGTAAAAGTACATTGCGCCCATGAGCTCGCCATCGAAGCTCCTTTTTTTGGAAAAAATGTGCAGAGTATGCTAAAGCTCGGCAGGGCACAGGGTGTTGCGATTGCCGCAGCAATCCAGGCAGGAGTACCAGTAACAGAATATTCACC
>JBDTMP010000012.1:0-12310 GCA_039934215.1 Ginsengibacter sp. | reverse complement strand
TCTGTGTTTCTTAATAGAAAATTATCTCCCGGTGTCTTTATGGCTATTTAGCCTGATCGTGTTTGTCGCGGCATGGATTGGGCAATTCTATGGGCATAAAATTGAAGGGAAGAAGCCCTCTTTTTTCAAAGACCTCCAGTTTTTGTTAATAGGGCCCATGTGGCTTATGAGTTTTGTCTATAAAAAGATGGGCATGAAATACTGAGGTTATTCAGCATCTTTAAAATATGTTGATATAATAGCTGCCTTAGACTTTCCTACAACTTCTGCAAGGTCTTTCATAGGAAGTTCTTTAATCTTCTTAACTGATTTAAATTTTTTTAAAAGAGTATCTGCAGTATTTTTTCCTACGCCTTTTATTGATTCAAGCTCGTTTACAAAAGTGCCGCGGCTTCGTTGGTTGCGGTGAAAATTAATTCCAAAGCGATGTACTTCATCTCTTATTCTTCTTATAAGCTTTAGGCTCTCACTATCCCACGGCAATTTAATTGACTGACTATCTCCGGGAAAAAAAATTTCTTCTTCATTTTTTGCAAGTCCCACTATTGTTGTTTTTCCTTCGAGATTCAATTCTGTCAATCCTTCCACAGCGGCATTAAGTTGTCCTTTTCCACCATCAATAATTATAAGTTCCGGAAGTGGAATGCCTTCCTGAGTAAGGCGTTTATACCTTCTCGTTACAACCTCCTTCATGCTGGCAAAATCATTGATGCCACTCACCGTTTTAATATTAAATTTTCTATATTGACTTTTATCCGGCAGCCCATTTCTAAAATATACCATTGCCGCGACGGGATAGCTGCCCTGGAAATTTGAATTATCAAAACATTCTATGTGCCCGGGTAAAGTTGAAAGATGAAGATCGCTTTGTAACTGCTGTAATACTTTTTGTTTTTCCTTATCGGATTTCCCTTCAAGCTGCAGCATTTTCTTTCTATTTAATTCTTCAATAAAATAGTTCACATTTTTTTCGGAAAGTTCCAGCAACTTTTTTTTGTCCCCCGCTTTAGGAACCACAACGCCAATGTCATCGCCCGGATATCTTATTTCAAATGGAACAATTATTTCTTTAGCCTCGCTGGTGAATGTCGCCCGTAATTGTGCTATGGCAAATAATAAAACCTCTTCGGCGCTCTCGTCAAGTTTTTGCTCAAGTACGATTGTTTTGGTGAGTACAATAGTGCCTTCGCTTACCATTAAATAATTTACATAGGCAATGTCGCCATCTTTTAATATTGAGAACACATCTACATTGCCTATGTGCTCATTTACTACCCTTGATTTCGCTTTATAGTTCTGCAGGTGATCTATTTTTTTTCTCAGCATTTCTGCTTTTTCAAATTGCATTTCGCCTGCATAATATTCCATCTCACTTTTGAAATGTTGAATAACAGGATTGAGATTTCCTTTCATTAAATTCTTCAATTGTGATAAGCCTTCAGCATAGTCTTCGGCGCTTTGAAATCCTTCGCATGGGCCTTTGCAATTTCCGAGATGGTATTCAAGGCAAACTTTAAACTTTCCTTTTTCTATATTCCTTTGGGTTAAGTTGAGTTTACAGGTGCGTAATTGAATATTTTGTTTTATAAAAATCAAAAGCTCTCTCACCCTGCCAACCGAAGTAAAAGGACCAAGATATTGAGAGCCGTCATTGATCTTTGATCTTGTCAGGAACACACGGGGAAATGGTTCATTTTTAATTACCAGGTAAGGATAAGATTTATCATCTTTCAGGTTAATATTAAACTTTGGCTGAAATTGTTTTATTAATGAATTTTCCAGCAAGAAGGCATCCTGTTCACTATCCACAATAGTAAATTCAATCTTATTAATGCGTCTTACGAGTTCATGGGTTTTATAGCCGGTAAATGTTTTCGTAAAATATGAACTTACTCTTTTACGAATACTCTTGGCTTTGCCAACATATATGAGTTCACTTTTATCATCAAAATATTTATAAATTCCCGGTTGGTGTGGTAATGTTTTTATTAAAGACTGGAAAACTTCAGTTGTCATTTTTATTTTTTTCCGGATTAAATTTCAGGAAGGTATTAATCATCAAAATCCCATTTTAATATTTCTTCTTTTACTTCTGGTTCTTTGCCAGGTGGCTGGGTTATGGTTCTTACGCTAAACCATTTATTCGCATTCCATGTAAGTTGAGTAGTAATATGAGCTGCGTGGTTGCTATCTTCTTTAACCATGTATATACGTTGAACCGTGTTTTTTTGAGGATCTATATAAACATCCCAATGAATTAATTTTATAGAATCCGGTAGTTGCGTTTTTAAATCATACGAAAATGTAAAAGCATTAATGGTTTGGTCGAGAAAAGATTTACCGGCAAAATATTTTACCACAAAAACAGAGTCAATAACAGGATGAAGAAAAGGGAAAGCCAGCTTTCTAATATCTTCTCTTTTCATCCACGTAGAATCATGCTTCTCTCCATTAATATTTATTTTTAATGGAGTAACCGGAAGGTTGTCAATCTCACTTAGCTGGCCAAGTAAAAAATCAGTAACGGGAAAAAATGATATAGGTCCTTCAGAAGAAATTTGTCCTGGAATATTTTTTTGTTCTTTTCCACGGCAGGCACTGCAAAAGAGTATAGAGATAAAAAGAATTACCCGTGAATATTTTTGCATGAGCAAAATTACGAATAAAAAAAGCCGCTGCAGGGTACGGTGCAACGACTTTATAAAAAATGCCAGTTAAAAAATAAAAACGAAAACAAGAAAATTTTATTGCTGAATCCCTTATTTTATTTACTAATTCCCAACCTTATGCCATAGTCAATTAAATGTTCTTTTACAGTATAGTTTTTTTGATAAGTTGATAGCCATTGATAGCGAACGGTAGGACCTATATTCCACCTGAATTTATTGGACGAGAAGCTAACGAAGGGACCAAAATTGCTGCTAAAATTCCATTTGCGCATAAGGTCAGGAACATTCACATAATTCTTTCCATCGCCGGAAAGTAAATAAGCATCAGCTTTGAAAACCAAAGAGGGTTCAAAATTGGCGGCTAAGTTTACCTGTAAATTATCATTGCTCCACAATGCATATTGAACACCCATTGGTATCGATGCCTGGTAACTGTAATTGTGTAACGTAACGGTTGACTTACCTGTTCCATCTCCATAGTGTGTTACAAAATTACGTGAGTAATTATCTCCCGTTGACGTATTTCTTAATGTTAAAGTAGCAAGCGTTGGATGCACCAGGTTGGAGATTATATTATATCCTGAACGAGTGAGATGGGCGCCGGCAGTGAAATGAAATTTTGTTGCAAATGAATAATTCATTTGAAGCCCTGCTTCGAAACCCAACGCAGGGTTTCGTATTACCCTGATGTCCTTTTGTATAACCTGTGGAAGTGGGGATACGGAGAGATTTAGATTGGGGCTTTCCTTCAATGGCCTGCCACTAAACGCTACCGTACTCACGAATGGGCCAGCATAATAAACCCATTTAATTTTTTCATTTCTCTTTTTAGTGATCGCCAAAACTGCTTTTTTATTATTGTCTGAATTATTTTTTACATTGTTTTTATCATTACCAACAGATGTTATTAATTCCTCAATATGTGTATTAGTTTTAATTAACTCTGTTTCCGGACGGAATAATTTCTCATACAAATTTTCTGAGAGCGAAATTTCGAGATCTTTTGCACTTAAAGAAATACCGGGACGGTTGCTTATAATATCCAGTTTATTATCTGACATGGAGTTTTCAATAATAGCATCGTCGTAAAGCGAATTATTTTCTTTTTTATTTCGTGGATTACTTTCCAGGGATGTTTCTATCGGTGAGTGGGTTGTTTGATTTAAAGCAAATGTATTTTCGGAGTTTGTAGTGTTGATTTTACTTGCTTTCTGATGTAAAACACTTAAGTCAATAGAACTGCTAATTTCCCTTTTCTTGTTAAATGAAGTAATCGCTTCACCAGAATTGCTTTGTGCTACCCCATTTTGCTTGTCATTTTTTTGATAAACAGGTTTGACCGATAATTTATTGTTCCCGTTTATTGTTCCGGGTTTAGAAAAATCCTTCCCATCATGTATACCTGGCGTTTGTAAATGTATGTGTGCTGATTTTTTGTCAACCTGCCTGTTAATATTTCCTATAAACACAATAGAAGATATTAGAACAAGCGACACCATAACCGATGGCCACCTTCTACCCGGATGAAGGTCATTGTAAATGCCATGCCATACTTTTTTTTCAGGAACCATTTTAAACCGGTTCACTTGTTCCTGCAAGATTAGCTCAAAATCGTCAAAGTAAATTTCTTCTTCCATTGTTCACATGTTTCAGTAGTCGTTGGTAATAAAAGTTAATGGTCTTCCAATACAATATTAAATAAGTCCTGAGACCATTCTAACTTTTTGTCTTGGTTGCTGAAGTATTTTATTTTTCAATAAAATATCTTCCAGCATTGATTTTGCTCTGGTATATTGAGACCTGCTTGTGCTTTCCTCGATATCCAGAATTGATGCAATTTCCCTATGGGAATAGCCTTCAATTGCATATAAATTTAAAACAGTTCTATATCCCAAAGGCAGCAACCGAATACATTCCACCACCTGTTTAGCCTGCAATAACGACGGAATATTATTCTCGTTAAGATGCAGAGTACTTGCGTGAAAGAGATCAACACTGTCGCTGAACTTCTTATTTTTCTTAAGGATATTGATGCAGGTGTGTACAATAATTCTTCGTATCCAACCCTCAAGTGCGCCTTGTCCCCGAAACTGGTGAATTTGCGAAAACACTTTTATAAATCCCTCCTGCATCATATCTTCGGCATCTTCACGATTTCGGGCAAAACGATAGCACACACCCAACATCCTAGGGCTAAAACGTTTATATAATGCTTCCTGTGTAGATGCATTATTTTTGAGACAGCCCTGAAGCATTTGCTCTTCTGTCATATATTATAGCTTGGTTTAACCCTACTAAGATAGGACAAAAAAGGACGATAATCGCTGCTTTGTTAACTAAAAATTGTGAAGGATTATTTCTGAGAAGTAATATAGGACACACCGAAGAGCCTTACTTCGATTTATGGAAATTCAATAATAAATTATAGAAATTATTTTTTTGGCTTTTTTAAGCTATCTGCCGGATACTTATTTTCAAGTTCCTTCCGCGTCACAGCCACCCAGTTTTGAATATCAGCCTTTTGTTTACCAGATAAATGTGCATCTGCATGAATTAGTTTATAAGACGTAATGGGCATGTCACCAGACTTTACTTCATCATTGATTTCTTCAAGGGTTTTATATTGCCGCCATAGATTGTATGACGTAAAATCTGAAAAATTTAAATGACGTTTACCATTATTAATATGTCCGTTCATGAACCAGGCAACAGGTTGAAAACTCCAATACCATGGATATTCTGAATGATTGCTATGGCAGTCATAACATGCTGTTTTCAAAGTATGCATCACAGTATCCGGCACTATGTATTTTGTAGTGATATCATTTGCAACACTTCCTGATGTATTCTTCACAGGTTTTATAAATTGAATAACAATTAATATAACCAGTAGAATTGTTAGGCTAATTCTTATTATTTTTTTCATGATTTAAATTCAGGATCAATAAACTTGTATTTTGCTGGCATCATTCGAAATTTAGCTCCCAAATAATTTTTTAGTTTATTAAAACATTTCCGGTCATCTGTGGTGGAATAGGTAATTGCATCATGGTTAAAATAGTCGGCGCCAGGTCACCAAGCTTGCCTGCTTTTATTTCACCTTTCCAATCGTTATCGAGTATAAAAAATGGAACAAGATTTAATGTGTGCGCCGTATTAGGAGTACCATCAGGATTCACCATGTAATCCGCATTTCCATGATCTGCCGTTAAAAAAATAGTATAGCCATTTTCAAGTCCTGCTGTTACAATTTTTTCAACACATTTATCAACGACTTCCGCCGCTTTTATTACTGCATCCCATACACCTGTGTGTCCTACCATATCAGTATTTGCATAGTTCAGGCAAATAAAATCTGCGGTCTTATTTTTTATTTCCGGTAACAATGCGTCGGTTACTTCGTTTGCACTCATGCTCGGTTTAAGATCGTAGGTTGCTACCTTAGCAGAAGGAATCATTATTCTGCTTTCGCCATCGAAGGGAATTTCCCGGCCCCCGCTGAAGAAAAATGTAACGTGAGGATATTTTTCGGTTTCGGAAATCCGTATTTGTTTTTTATGATTCGCTTCGAGGATTTCTCCAAGCGTATTGACGAGATCATCATTTTCAAAAATCACGTTGACATTTTTAAACGAATGATCATACCTCGACATGGTAGTGTAGTTCAACTCAAGCGTTTTCATTTCATATTCAGGAAATGACCTTTGTGTAAGTACTTCTGTTATTTCCCTGCAGCGGTCGGTGCGAAAATTGAAACAGATAACAGCATCGCCATTTTTTATAGCAGACTCCGGTGTTTGTTCATTTATTATGGGCAATAAAAATTCATCCGTAACATTATTATTATAGGATGATTCTACCGAGGATATAATGTTGCCTGTAATAGCGCCTTTCCTGTGCACCAATGCATCGTAGGCAATTTTCACACGTTCCCATCTTTTGTCGCGGTCCATAGCGTAATAACGTCCCGTAATTGTTGCAATTTTTCCTGAAGTCCTGTTAAGGTGTTCCTGCAAGTCTTTTAAAAAACCTTCGCCACTTTTTGGGTCAGTATCGCGTCCATCGGTGAAAGCATGAACATATACCTTATCAATATTTTTTTCTTTACAAAGCGAGGTAATTGCCTTAAGATGGTTAACGTGCGAGTGCACGCCACCGTTACTCACGAGCCCTAACAGGTGTAATGGTTTGTTATTTTCTTTTGCATAATTGAGGCTGTTCAGTAGCGTTTCATTTTTTTGAAACTCACCTTTTTCAATGGCAACATTTATTCTTTCGAGCTCCTGGTACACGACTCTTCCAGCGCCAAGATTTAAATGTCCTACCTCGCTGTTTCCCATTTGCCCTTCGGGTAAGCCTACTGCTTTGCCGCAGGTTACCAATGTTGTATGCGGATACTTTGAGTAAAGTGAACTCACAAAGGGAACATTTGCATGTTGAATGGCATCACTTTCTCTTACTTTGCCAAGTCCCCATCCATCCATTATTATTAATATCACTTTTTTTGCTTCCATCTTTCAAAGCTAATTATTAGCTTTAAGTTAAGCCAATTTGTTTTTTTTAATATGAATTTTATCCGCCACGATATTAACTTTATTAAGGCATCTTGGCACGTTTTTCGCAAAACTTAGTTATCTAACATCTATACTATGAAAAATTTATTACTTTCTGTTTTTGTATTTCTTTCTTTTTCTTTTTTAGCATCAGTCTCTTTCTCTGAAATTATTAATGCGATTAAATCGGGAAATGCTTCAGAGATTTCGAAATTTTTTGACAACACAGTTGAAATTACATTTCCTGGTAAAAGCAATTCTTATAGTAAAAGCCAGGCTGAGCTTGTGCTGCGTGATTTCTTTTCTAAGAACCCCGCAAAGAATTTTAAGATTATACATAAAAGCGATAATGAAGGTTCTCAATATTGCATTGGTAATTTAGAAACTATTAATGGAACATTTCGCACCACTATTTATCTCAGGCAAAAAGGAGAAAATCAAGTAATACAGGAACTTCGTTTTGAAAAATAAATAAATTATTTGCTAATGCGAAAGCCTGGTATTGCCAGGCTTTTTTTGTTTCTAGAAATAGATAGTTATCACATGCATTTTATAATTTTGTTTCTATGTCTTATGATAAGCAATTATCTCAATTTATTACCAATGCACTGGCAGAAGACATTGGCGATGGCGATCATTCAACACTCTCCTGCATAGATGCCCATGCAAAAGGCAAAGCAATTTTAAAAATTAAAGAACCCGGAATTCTTGCGGGCGTGGATGTTGCTGAGAAAATATTTAGCAGCGTCGAATCTTCATCTCATTTAAGCAAAATAAAGAATGATGGCGAAGCCATGCAATCCGGAGAAATTGCTTTTGAAGTGGAAGCAAAAATCTACACAATACTCACTTGTGAGCGGCTTGTTCTTAATTGTATGCAAAGGATGAGCGGCATTGCAACACTTACTAAAAAATATGTACAGAAACTGGAAGGATATTCAACTAAATTACTTGATACGAGGAAAACAACGCCGAATTTCAGGCTGCTTGAGAAAGAAGCTGTGAGGATTGGCGGTGGGCTAAATCACCGGTTCGGATTGTACGATATGATCATGCTTAAGGATAACCATATTGATTATTGTGGCGGAATAGAAGCGGCCATATTAAAGGCATGGAAATATGTGCAGGAAAAAAAACCGGGTTTAAAAATAGAAGTTGAGACCCGCAATATTGAGGACGTGAAGAAAGTAATTAAGACCGGTAAAGTAAACCGCATCATGCTCGACAATTTTACACCGGGGCAAATTTCAGAAGCACTCAAAATTATAGATGGCCAATATGAAACTGAGGCCAGTGGCGGCATTAACTTTGATAATATCGAGTCGTATGCTGCGACGGGTGTTGATTTCATTTCAAGCGGTTCAATTATCCACCAGGCAAGAAGCTTAGATTTAAGCCTAAAGGCAGAAATAAAACAATAATATGGCTAAGAAAAAGTTATATGATCATGGCATCGTTTATTCAACAGATCCCAATGTAATAATCTCTGTGGATGAAGAAGAAAACAAAACTTTACCACCCAAAGAACAGTTATTTTCTATAAAACTTGATGCTAAGCAGCGTGGAGGAAAGATGGTTACTTTAGTCGGAGGATTTTCAGGGGCAGCAGCTGACCTTGAAAAAATCGGGAAAGAATTGAAATCATATTGCGGCACAGGCGGTTCAGTAAAAAATAACGAAATATTGATACAGGGAGATAACAGGGAAAAAATATTAAAATGGCTCCAAAATAATGGATATTCTAAAACAAGGAAAGTATAGCCACACTACTTTCAAATGCTTTTATAGTCGACAGCAAGTGGATAAATATTTAATTCTGATTTCTAATTTCAATATCATTTTTATATTTTATGCAGTTTTAATAACTTTATAATAACCTACAGGATTATGATTTCAAAAATATCGGAAGGTGTAACCATAAGTGTTGAAACTTTTTATCAGCCTGAATACAGTAATCCGGTTACTAACGAGTTTATGTTTGCCTACCGCATTACCATTGAAAATAATAATTCATTCCCTGTTCAATTATTGAGAAGGCACTGGTACATTTTTGATAGTAACTCGGAGTATAGAGAGGTAGAAGGGGAAGGCGTTATAGGAGTTCAGCCAAAAATAGAGCCGGGCGAAAAATATCAATATGTGAGTGGATGTAATTTAAGAAGTGAATTAGGAAAAATGCATGGAATTTATTTTATGGAAAACAGTGTCAATAAGAAAACCTTTATTGTAAATATTCCTGCTTTCGAAATGGTAGTTCCCCTGAAATTAAATTAACTCCTGGGTTTGTATTTCGACCTGCTTAAAATTTCTCTCGCTTCAGTATTCATCAAATCTATCAATTTTGTTTCAGGAAATTTTTCCATGTATTTTTTTACGATTTGTAATCCCGAAAAGCTTCCAAGATTTCCCGGCGAATCATTTCCAAATTCCTGTGTTTTAGGACTTTCGCCGATGTAGTTTTTTACAATATTTTGTTCAGTATTATTTAGCAAATCATTATTTAAAAAGAAATCCCAAATTACCGCTTCATTGGTATAGCAATCTTTTAATTGCTTCCCGGTATATCCTATGCCTAAATATTCCGGAGTGTAAGGCAAAAATTTTGTAACAAGGTATAAACGCTTTCCTTTTTCAACCATTTGTTCTATCAGCGCTTTGCCGGTACTTCTATCAGGAAAAAGATCATCCACTATATTTCTCATACTGTTTACAGGAATGTGTTCAGGATCAAAATTATTGGAGAGATAATCAGGGTATTGCTCTTGTCCTTCAGCGCTATGATAAAATGAAAAGTTTTTTCCAAGGTGAAGCTGCAATCCAATCCCTAATCCTTCAGAAGTTAATATATCGCCTTGTGTGCCGAACGATGTTTCAAAATTCGCATTAACAGGGCCGATAAATGTTATTACAGATTGTGGCAATTTGTAGTCCGGGAAATAGTATTTTACAAATTGTAAACCCTGTTTTATCTCATCGTTTTCTTTACTGAAATTTTTAAAGATTTTATCGCATGAATCCTTAATTGGTAAATAATCTTTAATGAATAAGCGTACCGCATTGTCCTGAGCATTTAAAGGAATGAGTAAACTATCGAGATCGAGGCCAAGAATATTTTCTATAAAATCAGGCGTAAAACGGGGATATTTTTTTAAGATTTTTTGTATAGAAGAAGCAATATTATTTGTATCCATTGCAAAAAAATCCTGCTCAAATCGCCTGCTTTCCAAATTTACTTTTACCCCGGAAACATCGGGAATATTTTTATTGCTTTTACATGAAAACAAAATAATTGTACTGAAAACAAGAATGAATATTTTATACATTTTAAAAAACTGGTTGACTTTTTTTCAAAAAAACTATGACCATTTATTCAGCTAATTTTGCGAAATGAAAATTATACTCGCGCAGCAAAATTATCATATTGGCAATTTTGAAAGTAACACCAATAAAATTATTGACGCAATAAAATTTGCTAAAATTAAAAGCGCCGATCTTATTGTTTTCAGTGAAATGTCCGTTTGTGGCTATCCTGCAAGAGATTTTATGGACTTTAATGATTTTGTAAATAAGTGTTACGAAAGCATTGATATAATCAAAGAACATGCAGATACGATTGGTGTGATCGTAGGCGGTCCAGACCGTAATCCCGTTCGGGAAGGCAAAGATCTTTTCAATGCTGCATTTTTATTGTATGAAAAAGAAATTAGGGGAATTGCGCACAAAACATGCCTTCCTAATTACGATGTATTTGATGAATACAGGTATTTCGAGCCGGCGTTCAACTGGAATGTTATTGAATTTAAAGGAAAAAAAATTGCGCTTACAGTTTGTGAGGACATCTGGAATCTTGGCGATAACCCTCTTTACCGCATTTGCCCCATGGATATCCTTATGAAACAACGCCCGGATTTTATGATTAATATTTCAGCATCTCCTTTTGATTATACCCATGTTGAAGACAGAAAAGCAATCATAAAAGCAAATGTTTTAAAATACAAACTTCCCCTTATTTATTGCAATGCTATAGGAAGCCAGACAGAAATAGTTTTTGACGGCGCATCATTAGTATTTGATAAGGATGCAAATCTTTGCAGCCAGCTTCCTCAATTTAAAGAAGAGATTTTTGAAATAGTATTGAATGATGACGGCACAATTGACAAGCCGGTAAAGGAGCCGGCTATTACAATTCCCTCCGAACCGGAGCCACTACATTTTACACCCGACCTTAATATTTCCCAGGTATATGAAGCAATTGTTCTGGGCGTAAGTGATTATTTTAAAAAGATGGGGTTTACCAAAGCAATCATTGGAAGCAGCGGAGGAATAGACAGCGCCGTTACCCTGGCACTTGCATGTAAAGCATTAGGAAGTGAAAATGTGAGAGCCATATTAATGCCGTCTGAATTCTCAACAGGCCATTCGGTTAGTGATGCGGAGCAGTTGAGTAAAAATGTTGGCAATCCTTATGATATTATTCCCATAAAAAAAATTTACAACGAGTTTCTTAACGAATTAAAGCCTGTTTTTAAAGACTCACCCTTTAGCTTAGCCGAAGAAAATATACAAAGCAGAATACGTGGAAATTTACTTATGGCTATTGCAAATAAATTCGGCTATATTTTATTAAACACTTCCAATAAAAGTGAGCTTGCAACCGGATACGGCACGCTGTATGGAGACATGGCGGGCGGCCTGAGCGTGCTTGGCGATTGTTATAAATTACAGGTGTATGAGCTTGCAAAATATATTAATTCAAAAAAAGAAACTATACCTTGTAGCATGCCGGTTATCCCTGCTAACATTATTTCAAAAGAGCCTTCTGCAGAATTGAGGCCAGATCAAAAAGACAGTGACAGTCTTCCCCCTTATGAGATTCTTGATAAAATCCTCTACCAGTATATTGAAAAAGTAAAAGGCCCAAATGAAATAAAAGCACAGCAATATGATCCTGTAATGGTGGACAGGATATTAAGAATGGTAAACATAAATGAATACAAGCGCAACCAGTTTTGTCCCGTAATTCGTATTTCACCAAAAGCCTTTGGCGTGGGAAGAAGAGTGCCGATTGTGGCTAATTATTTGAGTTGA
>JBDTMP010000011.1:0-8749 GCA_039934215.1 Ginsengibacter sp. | reverse complement strand
CAGTGATATTCCTGCTCGCATTAACGGCAGTACCACTGGTAACATTTATAGAAACGTCTCCCGCAGCAACTCCCTTAAAACCTGACACAGAAGTAAACGGTGCACTATTATTGAATACATCCGTTCCATCTGAAGAGATAGTAACCAAAGGCTGAATTGTAGAATCTGGTATTGCATTGACATAGCGCAAAAAAGCTTCTCCTGTTCCTGAAGGCAAACTATCTAAATCATCTTTTACAACAACATTGCTGTATTTATCATTTGCACCAACTACAAAAAGAGAATAATAGCTGCTGTCTTCAAAGAGTTGGGTTTTAGAAGCAAGTTGCGCTCCCGTATTATATTCATAGGAAACTACATCCCTGTTACCTACATACACGGCATTATAGCCGCCCGTAAAATTGGTGTAATTGAGAGGTGAATTTGTAAAAGTACTATTTGAAAGAGACACACCTATTGCATCCTTATCGGGTACAAGGTTTACTGCCATTAATCCTGCGGCCGGAGTTTGTGTACCTGTGTCTAAATTTTTTTTGCAGGCACTGAATAAAAATGTGATTAACAATAAAGCAGTCAAAGGAATTATATTCTGCCTCACAATAGAAAGTAATTTTTTCATAGTCAACTAATAATTTAAAGGTTACGAAATTAAATGAACCTTATTTGCGAAAAAATGATGCCAACATCATGTTTATAAGAGTTAAAAAGGTATTTTAAAATTATATTTTTATTTCTTTAACATTTCAAGCCTGTTGAGGAAAAGTTTCATAAAAAAGTTTCCAGTACTCCTTAATTATTATGTTGAATAATGATGTGGACGGAAGTTACTTGTCTTGCATTTATTGTAACCAAGGCTTATACCGCCGAATTTATATTTACAGCATTTTCTTTTTTTCTAATTGATCTTGCTTTAAATTATTATTCTGAAAATAGCCCGGGTGATTATGATGTACCTTGTAGCCCAAATTTTAATCGTATATTCCTCGTGGTAACAATTAGTTTAAGAAAAACTATTTGTAGGTCAAATTCTACAAGCAACTCTCTGGTTATATGACACAATTTTACTTCCCAATTCTATTATTTGCCAAGTGCAGATGTTCTTTCTTCGCGCAGAATTAATTTAGGATATGCCACCCAAAATTTATTCAAAGTTTTTTGAGAAAAAGCAGCAAGGATTTTTGAAAAATAGCCTTGAGGGCAATAATGTATTGTTGCTCCGGTATTTAATGATTCCATGCGTATGAAGAACCAGCTAACTTATTTACCTAACCCGCTTGAATTCTAAATTGAAAACCAGCCGTTGCTTACCAATGAAATTAGCCGCATCGAAATCGCCCCTGTATTACTATTTATTAGTTAATAAATAAGTTGCAGGGGCATTTTTTAAACAGACTAAATTATGGACTGGATAGTTTTTTGTACTACAACAAATTAAGCCAGGGATTTGAAAACCAACTTTATTGAGTTGGCAAGCGTAGCAAAAATCCCCAGGAATTTTAAGTATGCATCTGAAATAGGATTGCAATTAATTTAGTTAAATCAGCGTTTTATTAATAAATATTTTTATGACAAAAATTTTAGTGGTGGATGACAATCCTATTGTTCAGTCGGTTTTAAAATTTCTTATTGAAGAACATTTTGTCGACTGTAGTGTAGATGAAGCGAAGGACGATAACTCGTCAATTGAAAAAATTGAGAGAAACGACTACGATCTTGTCATGATTGATATTAATATGCCCGATGTTGATTCGGTCGATCATGTGTTTAACCTTCTTGCTATTCAACCTGGTTTAAAAATTCTTATGTTTGGGATCAACCCTGAAGAGGCATCTTCGCAGAGATATTTAGGAAATGGACCAGTGGGTTATCTCGCTCAAGATGACTCAGAAAAAGAAATTACAACTGCTGTAAAAAAGCTTTTGCAAAATAAAAAATATATAAGTCCACGTTTAACTCGTTTAATTACGAGCGGCCCTCAGATCAACGATTCACATAATCCTTCCCTAATTTTTCTTCCTTTGCTGAAACAGCACTCTCTTTAAACGAGAAGAACTATATCTCAATCGTTTTACAGCAGCTTCCTCGTTATAAAGCATAACTTTTAAAAGCCCAGCCATATTACCCATTAATATATTGTTAATGAAATTAAATTCCAAACTTTGGAATTATTAAAGGTCTTAATTTTATCCTGCGTTCATTGTTGATGTAATTTGTTCTCGATAGCTCTTACAGCATGAATATTGTTTATTAACAGCTTAATCATTTCAATGGTACTATTTTTGACTTAATTATTTCTGTCATTATTTATATCTCATTAAAGAAATTTTCAAATGCAATTATCCCTGGCTGCGCTCATCATGCTACTGCTTTCATTTAATGCAAATGCGCAAAAATTTCACGTAAACCTTTTTGCAGGCGCATCAAATTACCAGGGTGATCTCCAGGATAAACGTTTTACATTTTCACAATCACATTTTGCGGGAGGCGCGGGAGTATCTTATGATCTCACGGACAAATTTTCTATCAGGAGTGGAATTGTTTTGGGAAGGGTTTCAGGAGATGATAAATTTGGCAGGAATAAATTCAGAAATCTGAACTTCACTTCTAACCTTACGGAATTTAATCTCGGAGTTGAATATTATATTACCCGCATTGAAGATCATGCACTTACTCCCTATGTTTTCGCAGGCATTGCGTTGTATCATTTCGACCCTTATACATACGATACTTCCAGGCAAAAATATTTTTTAAAACCATTGAGTACGGAGGGTCAAGGTTTTTTAACCGGTGTCAAAAATTACAATCTCACTCAGTTAGCAATCCCATTTGGTGGCGGTGTAAAGCTATCGCTGAGTGACAATATCAACGTAGGATTGGAATTAGGATTAAGAAAATTATTTACAGATCATCTTGATGATTTGAGTACCACCTATGTTGACCAAATTGATTTGTTAAACAACAGGGGAGCAAAAGCGGTAGAACTTGCATACCGGGGTAACGAATTAAAAAATGGAACACCTTACCCCGCAGCAGGTACAATACGAGGGGGTTCAAAAAATAAAGATTGGTACTATACAACCGGCCTCACCATATCTTTCAGGCTTGGAAGTGGAAACGGCTTAGGCTTTGGACGCCATTCAAAATACGGATGCCCTGTCAATGTCAATTAAATAAAAATGTTCGGGATAAACAGGCTTTTTTATTTATTTTAAGAAAGTTCATAAAATATTATAATTTTTTATGGACATTTTTAAATATAGATTTCCTGGCGTTTAAAATTCGTTTCATCAAAAATTTATAAATAATCAATCTGCATTCACAATCTTCAGCCCTGACTCAATTTCCCGACCTACCTTTGCTCTCTTATGGCTTATAATAATCTACAGGACTTTATAAATGTTTTAGAGAGGGAGGGAGAATTAATAAGAATTAAAAATTATGTAAATCCTCATCTTGAGATTGCGGAAATTACTGACCGGATCAGCAAAAGTAAAGATGGTGGCAAAGCATTATTATTTGAAAACACAGGTTTCGATTTTCCGGTACTTATGAATGCATATGGAAGCCAGAAGCGTATGTGCCTTGCTCTTGGTGTGAATGATCTTAATGACGTGGCGCATGATATTGAAAACCTTTTTCAATTGCTTTCTTCTCCAAAAGAAAATATACTTGATAAGCTAAAACTTTTACCAAAGCTTGGACAGTTTGCAAGCTGGATGCCAAAAATAGTTAACAGGAGAGGAGAGTGCCAGCAGGTTATTATGGAAGAGCCTGATATTACAAAGCTGCCTGTTATTACCTGCTGGCCAAAAGATGGAGGCCCGTTTGTAACTCTTCCTGTTATTCATACAAAGGATCCCAATAATAATTCACGAAACGTAGGCATGTACCGCATGCAGGTCTTCGGCCCGAAACTTACCGGGATGCACTGGCACCGGCATAAAGTTTCCGCGAAGCATTTTAATGAATATAAAAAACTTAACAGGCGAATGCCCGTTGCCGTTAGCCTTGGCGGCGATCCCGTTTATGCATATTCCGCGACAGCGCCTTTGCCAGAAAATGTTGATGAGTATATGCTTGCAGGGTTTTTGCGTAAGAAAAAGGTTGAACTTGTAAAATGTATTTCGCAACCTGGCGTGGAAGTGCCTGCCGATGTGGATTTTGTAATCGAGGGTTATGTTGATCCTGCCGATGAATTGATTTGGGAAGGCCCGTTTGGAGATCACACCGGATATTATTCTTTGCCGGATTGGTATCCGAAATTTCACATTACTGCGATTACTCATAAAAAAAACGCAGTATATCCTGCCACGATAGTTGGCATACCTCCACAAGAAGATGCGTGGCTGGGCAAGGCGACTGAACGGATATTTTTAGCGCCAATGAAGATGACAATGATCCCGGAAATACTCGATATGGAAATGCCGGTCGAGGGCGTTTTTCATAATCTTGTAATCGCCAAAATTCAAAAGGATTATGCAGGCCAGGGGCAAAAGGTGATGAATGCAATGTGGGGTGCAGGACAAATGATGTTTAATAAAATTTTGGTGTTGACCGCCTCCCGAAATCTCCCTGTGAATGGGGAGGCTTCCGAAGCTTTTAAAATATCGGACTATGAAAGTTTAGCAAGAGATGTTTTTAAAAATTTAAACCCCGCTACTGATATTTATTTTTCGCAGGGGCCGATGGATGTGCTGGATCATAGTTGTAGTAAAATGGGGTTTGGCGGGAAGATGTGTATTGATGGTACTTTTAAATATGAAGATGAGATAGACGAGAATTTTCTTTCTTCTGCTCCAATCTTTTCTTCTGAAACTTCATTTATTCTTAAAGACACATTCCAGGAAATTAAAGAAATTAATTTCTTGTTAATTGAAAAAGAAATTCCTGTTTTAATTATTTCTATTGAAAAGAATAAAAAAAATCATGTGAAAGAATTGCACGAATCCATTTTGGAGCTGCAGGAACTGGAAGGAATAAAAATGATTTTGTATGTGGAGCATACTGTTGATGCGCATGATCTTACTGTTTCTTTGTGGCGCTTTTGTAATAATCTCGATCCCCGGCGCGATCATTTTATTATAAAAAAGCAATCTTTCGCACACGCTGGTAAATACTATGCATGCATGGGTTTTGATGGAACGTTGAAGACAAAACAGTTTGATGATTTTTATCGCGATTGGCCCAACATAATTGTTGCAGATGAAAAAACGATTTTATCTGTGGATGAAAAATGGGATAGCCTTGGCCTGGGAGAATTTATTTCATCACCTTCTTTAAAATTTAAAGACCAGATGTATGGCGAGAATGCTGTAGCTAATGTATAACTATTCAGGTTAAACATTTAGGTGCCAGGCCGCCTGATTGTCCTGACGGCAATGTTCCCCTTCAGAGGCCAGGAGCTATATATCCGTCGCTTCTCCGTAAGCCACTGCTGTTGCCTCTTTCACGGCTTCGCTGATAGTTGGGTGCGGATGAATAGCATTTAAAATTTCATGTGCAGTAGTTTCCAGTTTTCTTGCTGTAACTACTTCTGCTATTACTTCAGTAACGTTATAGCCTATCATGTGGCAACCCAATAATTCACCGTATTTGGCATCATAAATGATTTTTACAAAACCTTCTGTAGCACCTGCGGCTGTTGCTTTTCCACTTGCGATAAAAGGAAATTTACCTACTTTCAATTCATAACCTGCATCCTTAGCTGCTTTTTCCGTATATCCAACCGAAGCGACTTCTGGAGTGCAATAGGTGCATCCCGGAACATTATTATAGTCAATAGGTTCAGGTTTTTTCCCTGCAAGATGTTCTGCCGCATTGATACCTTCCTTAGTTGCTTTATGTGCCAATGCCTGGTTTGGCGTGCAATCTCCAATTGCGTATATGCCAGGCACGTTAGTTTGCTGATTGGCGTCAACAACTATCCTGCCTTTCTCAGTTTTTATTTTTAGTTCTTCCAACCCTATATCTTCAATATTTGCTGTAATACCTACTGCGCTTAATAATACATCTGCTTCCAGCGTTATTTCACCATCCTGCGTTTTTATTTTTGCTTTAACTCCATTGCCGCTTGTATCTACACTGGTTACTTCGCTGTTGACCATTATATCAATTCCCTGCTTTTTAAAATTCTTTTCCAGTTCCTTTGAAATGTCTTCATCTTCAACAGGAACGATCCTCGGCAAAAATTCTACAATGGTGACTTTGGTTCCAAGACTGTTATAAAAATAGGCGAACTCTGTGCCGATAGCACCGGAACCAACTACTATCATTGATTTTGGCTGGTCCTGTAAATTCATAGCGACACGATATTCAATTACTTTTTTGCCATCTAATTTTAAAGCCGGTAATTCCCTTGCCCGCGCACCGGTTGCGATAATAATATTTTTCGCTTCCAATGTTTGTTTGCTACCATCGGCGGCAGTTACTTCGAGTTTTGTGGGAGCTATCAATTTACCGTTTCCCATTACTACATCAATCTTATTTTTCTTCATCAAAAATGTAACACCCTTATTCATTTTATCAGCCACACCGCGACTGCGCTTTATAACATTGCCAAAGTTTTGTTTAAAATCTGTTACCTCAATTCCGTAATCAGCGGCATGCTTAGCATATTCCATTACCTGTGCACTTTTAAGCAACGCTTTCGTGGGTATACAGCCCCAGTTCAGACAAATACCGCCAAGGCTTTCACGTTCAACTATCGCAACTTTTTTGCCTAATTGCGAAGCTCTTATCGCAGCAGGGTATCCACCCGGCCCACTTCCTAATACTATTACATCGTATGCCATATATTTTAGATTTTTAAAATTCAAAAAAGCGTTGCGAAATTACTTTGAAATGGGCAAAGCGCAAAAACACCTCATTAAATGTAGTTTTTAAATGGGGTAGCAAGGCTGTTTTTTATACAAGCATTTTAACTGCTTTGAAAGGTTTTCCAAATACAGGCATTAAGAAAATTTTATATAAAAAATACTTAAAACCCATTTTTCATACCATTTATGGGAACATAATTTGATGTGATATCGTATATAATATTAAAACAACAAATTATGAAATACATAAAAATATTAATCTTGTTCACGAGCATCGGGCTCCTCACAGCCTGCTCTTCCACCAAAGTAACTTCCAGTTGGAAATCTCCGGACGTCACAGCAGTTAATCTCTCTGTTAAGAAGATAATGGTTGCTGCATTGTTGCCTGATAAGGACAGAGAACTTCAAAAATCAATGGAAAAAAAACTGGTGCAGGAATTAAATGCTAAAGGTATTAATGCAGTTTCTGCGTACGCAACCTATGGCCCGAAATACTTTCCGCAAAATGAAGAAAAAGCAGTGTCAAAATTGCAGGAGGCTGGGGTTGATGGCGTCCTGACTGTTGTTCTTTTGGATAAAAATAAGGAGAAAACTTACAATCCGGGGTCTTCCAGGATTGGACCTGTAGGTTTCTATCGTAACTGGTATGGATACTATCGAACAGTCTATGGACGGGTTTACACTCCCGGATATTATACTTCTGCAAATAAATTTTATTGGGAAAGTAATTTGTACGATTTGAATCCTGAGAAACTTTTGTATTCTGCCCAATCAGAGAGTTTCGACCCTTCATCAGTTGCACAACTTGCAAATGACTACAGTGAAAAAATCTTGAGCGATATGACCAGGCAAGGATTGGTTGCAAAAAAATAAGAAGCAGTTCATTATTTTAATAGTTGATCCTGTTATAATTAATTTATAAAAAAAATTTTATAAAAAATTATAAACAGGATCAGTTTTATTTTATATGGAAATGCTTACAATTTTTTTTCTTCGGTATTTTGACCTCGCTCTTCTATGCTCTTCAAAGTATTTATGCTAAGGTTGAATTCAAAACCGATAAGCACTGCTAAAGAATTTATAAAAATCATTATCATCAATACCATAATAGTTCCTATGGAGCCATACAATAAATTATAACGTCCGAAATTATTAACAAATGATGAAAAGCCCACGGTAGCGATAATACTAAGCAAGGTAGCTATAATGGCGCCGGGTGAAACTAATTTCCATCTTTCCATTGTTGAGGGCGCATATTTATAGATAAACGCGTAGGTATAAAAGATAAGCCCTATTATAAAAATCCACTTTCCATAAAGAATTAAATCTTTAATGGTATTGTTTTTTATACCTACCATATTTAAGATATTATTTTGTAATAATAAAAGGATAAGGCAAGCCAGTAGCAAACTGAAAAGAAGCATGGTGAGTTTAATCGCCATCCATCTTTTCTTAAGGCCTTTTATTTTTTTAAACCCGATATGGTCTTTGTTGAATGAACGCATTAATCCCATCACGGCGTTGGATGCAAAAAAAAGCGATAGCAAAAAAGTAAATGATATAAGGCCGATCTTCGAACCGTTTATAATTTCATCTACAAACTGGATAACGCTTTTGTTATAGCTATGTGCCGGGATAATATCCACAATCAAACTGTGCAACTGAATTTTTAGCGAACGCTTGGAAATGAATGGCAGGTTTGGAATAAGCGTAAACAGGAAAAGGCATGTAGGCGGCACCGACATAATAAAATTGTAGGAAATAGCTGCGGCTCTTTCCGTGAGATAAGGCACACTAAATCCCTTTGTGAAATTTTTTAAAACTTTATAGATTGAAAATCCCTGGAACCCGGGAGGTATCCATAGTTTACTTTTTGTTTTTAAGTAATTTATGGGGTGAATGTTTAAAAATATTCGTGCAATTTTTATCAAAGC
>JBDTMP010000010.1:0-1801 GCA_039934215.1 Ginsengibacter sp. | reverse complement strand
TATTATTCCCTTTGAATTCATAATTTACGAGATAAAAGTAAAGAGTAATTGAGTAAGGAAAATGATGTAAATTTTTCAATATAATTGTTAGCAAAAAAATGCTTCATCGGGTCTCCTATTACATGCTGTATTTTTACTTATATGAATGTTTTTTATGGAGATTATTTTTAAACTTGATGAGATTGATTCCATTGTAAAAAAATTCCTGGGCTATAGTTTGGGTTATAAAATATTTACATTCACTGGTGACCTCGGTGCCGGAAAAACAACCTTCATAGATGCTGTTTGCAAACAAAAAGGTGTTATCGATGCAGTGACCAGTCCTACCTATTCATTGATTCATGAGTATGAAACAATAGATAAAGAAATAATTTACCACATGGACTTTTACAGGTTAAATAATATTGAAGAAGCAATAGATGCAGGTGTTGAAGAATGCATTTTCAGCGGAGAAATTTGTATGATTGAATGGCCTTCCAAAATAGAAAATATTCTGCCTGAAAAAATTGTTAAATCAGAAATCTTTTTACTCAATAACAACCAGCGAAAATTGGTTGTTGAACTTCCCTAATAAAAATTTATTTTTATAAAAATGTTCACAGCAATATAATAATATGGCGACCTCCAAACCTTTTGTTTCTCCATCTTTTACTTATGAAACTATGGAAGAAACACTTGATGTAAAACCAAAAGGTGTAGAATTATTAATTGGTATTCCCCGCGAAACACATTTCCAGGAAAATCGCATTGCACTTACTCCCGAGGCGGTAAAAGTACTTACTGCAAATGGGCACAGGGTTACCATGGAAACCAAAGCCGGTGAAGGTTCCAGCTATTCTGATACGGATTACAGCGAGGCGGGTGCAAAGATTGCAAACAATAAAAAGCAGGTATTTGACTGCGATATTCTTGTAAAAAGCGCGCCGGTTGGTGAAGATGAATTAAATCTTTTAAAGTTAAACCAGTTCATTATTTCACCAATACATCTCTCGGCCATGAAGCAGGAGATTTTGGAAAAAATGATGAGCAAAAAAATTACTGCATTAAGTTTTGAAAATTTAAAAGATGATAGCGGCCACAATCCTATTGTACGCAGCATGAGTGAAATCGCCGGAAGCGCTGTTATGCTTATCGCAGGCCAGTACCTCAGCAATGCCAATAATGGAAAAGGAGTTTTGGTGGGTGGCATCTCCGGCATTCCACCTACTAAAGTAATAATAATAGGGGCGGGCATTGTAGGTGAGCAAGCTGCACGTACCGCTCTTGCAATGGGGGCAAGTGTAAAAGTTTTTGATAACAGCATCTACCGGTTAAAAAGGCTGCAGAACAATATCGGTGTGCGTTTATACACTTCCGTTATAGAACCTGGTATTTTATCAAAGCAATTAAAAACCTGTGATGTTGCAGTTGGCGCATTATCATCGTATGGTGGCCGTACTCCGCTTGTAGTTTCTGAAGAAATGGTAAGCAGGATGAGACCGGGCAGTGTAATTGTTGATGTATGTATTGACCATGGAGGTTGTTTCGAAACATCTTCAGTCACTTCCCATAAAAACCCGGTTTTTAGAAAATATGATGTAATTCATTATTGCGTTCCAAATATTCCAAGCGGATTCGCCCGTACGGCGTCGCAGGCTATCAGCAATGTATTAATGCCGTTAATGCTTGAAATGGCTGATGATGGAGGGTTTGAAAATCTTGTTTGGTATAAATTAAATATCCGCAGTGGCATTTATTTATTTAAGGGGGCGCTTACCAATTTTCATCTCAGTGAACGCTTTGATTTAAAATTTACTGATCT
>JBDTMP010000009.1:0-11291 GCA_039934215.1 Ginsengibacter sp. | reverse complement strand
CTCTTTGCAAAAATAATTCCTAAAAAAAACTTACCGACCTTTACCCCCGATGGAAAGAACAAATTTTATAGACCTGATCAAGGTCTTTTGCAGAAGTGGTCATGGCGGCGCAGGCAGCAGGCATTTCATGCGCAATAAACTCACCGCATTTGGCGGTCCTGATGGTGGCGATGGTGGCCGTGGCGCTCATATCATCATGCGGGGAAACAAAAATTTATGGACATTACTTCACCTCCGCTATTTTAAAAATATTTTAGCAGAAAATGGTACTGACGGCAGCAAGAATAATTCCACCGGCAAAGATGGCAAAGACATTTATATAGATGTGCCATTAGGTACCATCGCAAGGAACGAGGAAACGGGCAAACTGGAGGCTGAGATATTAGAGGATGGACAGGAAATTATTTTGATGAAAGGCGGTCGCGGTGGACAGGGAAATTCACATTTTGCTACTCCAACCAACCAGGCGCCCCAGCATGCACAACCGGGTGAACCGGGCGAAGAAGGATGGAAAATAATGGAATTAAAAGTATTAGCCGATGTAGGTTTGGTAGGTTTCCCTAATGCCGGAAAGTCAACTCTGCTCTCTGTAATAACTGCAGCTACACCAAAAATTGCTGACTACGCATTTACTACTTTAACCCCGCAACTTGGCATGGTTGCCTATCGTGAGAATAAAAGTTTTTGTGTTGCAGATCTTCCGGGAATTATTGAAGGCGCTGCCGAAGGAAAAGGACTTGGATACAGATTTTTAAGACATATTGAACGCAATCCTGTTTTACTTTTTATGATTCCTGCCGATAGCAAAGGACACCGCGAAGAATTTGAAATCCTGGTAAATGAATTAAAAGAATACAATCCTGAATTGCTTGACAAAAAATTTATAATCGCAATAAGTAAAAGCGATATGCTTGATGATGAATTGAAGGAAGCCATAAGCGAGGAATTGCCTGGAGATATTGAGCATATGTTTATTTCTTCTATCACAAACAAAGGGCTGACAGAGTTGAAAGATATTTTATGGAAGGCACTAAACGAAAATTCTGACATACTCTTACAAAAAACATAAAAATTTATACGTTCCTAACTTTCGCAAACAATAAATAAACAAGCGAAGAAAAAATTCTTCCGCGAATATGCTATTATCATCAAAAAATAAAAAACTAAATACAAAAATTCATTATAGGAATGACCCGTAAAATTTTATTTTTCATAAATCCTGTTGCGGGTACCAGGAGCAAACTGCAACTGGAAAAAATAATAATTGAAAAATGCCGGGAACGACATGCAGGGTATGAAATATTAATGACTTCTGAAGATGGGAATTATTCTTTTTTGCGGGACAAGATAAAAAGGGATTCAATCACGGATGTTGTAATCTGCGGAGGCGATGGAAGCCTTAACCCGGTTATCGCGGGCTTGTTAAATATCAGGATCAACATCGGTATTATACCATTGGGTTCCGGCAACGGGCTTGCGTTCGCTGCAAAAATTCCAAGGTCCATAAACAAGGCGTTTGATGTTATTTTCAATGGCAAGTCTTCATGCGTAGACGCATTTTTAATCAATAATAAGCTAAGCTGTATGCTATGCGGCGTGGGCTTTGATGCGCAGGTTGCCTATGACTTTTCGCTTCAAAAAAGGCGCGGCCTTCGCAACTATATCAGGCAAACTTTTAAAAATTTTTTATCAGCAGCCACCTGGCCTTTTGAAATAGAAATAAATAATACATCGATAAAGGCTGAGGCCTTTTTTATTTGCATTGCGAATAGCAACCAGTTCGGAAATAATTTCACCATCGCCCCCAAGGCAAGTCTTAATGATGGCCTTTTAGATATAATCGTAGTGAAGAAAATGGGGAAAATAAAATTGCTTTGGTCAATATTCAGGCAAATAAAAACAGGAAAAATTACGAGACATGCAGAAGAGAATTTTATCAATAAAAATATTCTTTATTTGCAGGCTTCCACACTCAAACTTATAAATACTAAACTTGCTCCTTTGCATATTGATGGGGATCCTGCACCAACCAATAAGTATTTTGACATCCAAATTATTCCGAATGCGTTCCTGCTTATTCAGCCTTAATATTTCAAAATACTTTTCACTTGTTTAAACGCCTCTACATTATTTTTTCTTCCTAATGATAAAATGACTTCTTTTTTTTCACTCGCAGTAAGATGGAAATTAAGGGTTGCACCATGTTCTTTTTTCTCTGGTATATACATGAAAGAAACACGCCTTATAGTGCTGTCTAATAAATCCTGGGCGTAGGTTATCTCATCATTCTGAAAATAATCCTGGAGCATAAACCAGTTCGTTTGAAGCATGGTAAATGGCTTGGTTAATATTTCTGTAATATCTCCATTCTCGACGGCATTGTCCCAGCTTCCTTTTTTGCGCGACCGCACTTCTATTATCAAAACACCTCGTGTATTTTCCTTGATCCATTTTCTAAATACACTTAAAAACCGGAGTGTAGTTTCCTGCCCGTAATTATCTCTTAATCCGGCATCCATTACATCTATTACCGGATTGGATGGGAGCCATACACTGGGAAGAACATAAGGATAAGTGGCATTCATTCTCAGGGCTGTAAGGAATCTCAGGTTCATAGGGTTTTCATTCTTAAACATTGCCGCGAAATCAACCGCGTCAGCGCCGCTTATCTTTGATGTACTATCTGTGTACTCCGGCTGCATCATGAAGCTAAGAGGTTGAGTACACACCATTAACTTTTTTAAATCCCTTGTAATTACGGAATTAAGAATCATCAATGGAATATCAGCACTGCTCTCTTCTTCCTTGTAAAACCCTATACTTTTATTTAGAAGGCCGCGTGTATTTTTATTAAGCTTTTCTTCAAAAGCATAGCCCCGGTCTTTTACATAACGATAAGGCTTGACCGAAAATTTTTGCGCGGGTGAAAAAAAATCTCTCGATATCATGGAAGAAAATACAGGGTTCAATAAATCTTTAGAAATGTCATCAACATATTTTTTTTCATCAGGTTTTATATTTTCACCATGCGCTCTCAATCGTGATAGCTCCCGAAAATATGCTGCACCTAACATGCCCCCGGAAGCGCCGTTCATTAGAAATGTATTTTTCATAATCCTACCCTCACTGATGTTGTCCAGTCTTTGTAAAATATTCATTGCAAAACTCGCGCTTCGCACTCCGCCCCCGCTTAAATTAAATACAACCATTAGCGGCCTTTCCTCTTCCTGCCTGGTTTTCCACCGGTTTAGAACACCAATCATATTTTGTTTATCTGCATTAATCTGTTCGGGAGAATTGAGCTTTGCAAGCCCATCAACCGAATAAACAGGCCTTGAGGTGTTATTATAATTTAACCCGTAGGCCTTATTCCTGGGATCAATGATGTCATATTTATACAATATGTTCAGCACAATAAAAAGAAAAATTACAAACAACACGCTCCAGCTTCTAAGGAAGTAGGTGAGTGCGCCGATTACCGCGTTTAAAATTGCAAAAAATAAAAGAATACTTGCAGCCGCCGGTATCTGAAAGAATCTATTATCAAGAAAAAAACCGATAAATATCATAAAAATAAATGCCAGCAAAATAGAGATCATTGCCGAAAGGTGATGCCTTTTAAAAATCGTATCCAGGAAATCTTTACTGTAGTGACCTACTTTTCTTGCTTTTTTTAAAGTAAAATATGTAGTGAAATAATACCCGATGGGTAGCCCAAAATTGTCATCCGCTAAAGCATCTTCATGCTTTTCAAATTTTTTATTCTCATCAAAATCTATAAAGTCTGGCTTGAACTTTCGTACGATCCTTTTATCAGCATTAAAAAAATAAATAAAAGAAATAGCGACAATTAAAAAGAAGCCACCACAAAAACCGGCAGCGATTGCCATAAATTCCCAAAATGCTATTAGTTCATTTTTTTTATCAAAGGAATATGCTTCAAAAAAATAGAGCAATAAAAAGCATAGCGGTATAATGGCGTTGTTAATACAATATTTAAAAAAAGGCTTTGAGGTAGTGGCCAGGAAACGGCAGCGTTTGCTGTGCAAAATAAATGTGGTAATGTTCCAGCTCATAATAAAAACCGCGGTTGCAATTCCTGTAATTGCGCCTCCGGCGGCATTCACATTTCCCAGGTATTCCGGCGCAAGAAATAACCCATTGGCGCCAAATATTTTTAAAAAATGCCCCGTAAGTGTTAGAAAAAGTATAAACCAGAAAATTAATAGCATCTGGAATTTTCTAAAGTGAAGAAGAAATAATTGTATAGGGAATGAGAAATAGAAATTTCGCACAAATATTTTCATAACCGGAGTTTAATGCGGCCTATTTTTTTAAGCTTTGTGAACCTGCAAACTGGATGATCTTATAATATACAACATAAAAGTTATTGCTATCAAAAAGAGCATAGCAACTAATTGATGGGCAACGCCAAACCATACCAGGTTATTGCCGTAGGGAGAAAATATTACGGTAGCGATACCTAAAATTACCTGCGTTAAAATTAATAACACGGGAATCAATCTTGTCTTTCTGAATAATGCGGTGCCGTTTAATTTGAATGCCTGGTATCCCCAGGCAAAAACAAGTATTAAAAGAATATAGGCGAAGCCACGATGAATAAACTGAATGGTAATTTTATTATCAACAAAATTTTTCCAGCCGGGCGATAAATTATTTAATGCATCTGGAATCCACTGGCCATTAATGCCGGGCCATGTAGGCGCTGCGGTGGCGGCATGTAAGCCCGCCATGAAAGCTCCATAAATTAACTGAAGAACAAGAATTGACAAAATAATCCACGTCATTTTTCTCAGGCTGCTATTTACTGTCAACATATTTTTTGGAATGCTAAGGCTAAGCGCGAACCATAATGTATAGCATAAAAGCAACAGCGCAGCCATAAAATGGGCGGCAAGCTGTATGTGCCCGACAAATAATTTTTCAGGGAGGAGGCCGCTTTTCACCATGATCCATCCTATGGCTCCCTGCATAATTCCGAGAAGGAACAATATAATAAATGGAATGATCATGGTTTGCCTGAATTGCGCTTTAATAAGAAAATAAAAAAAACCAATTAAAAAAACAAGGCCCATAAGCCTTGCCCATGCACGGTGAAGCCATTCCCAGAAAAATATATGTTTAAAATCATTAAGGGAAAAATCGGCGTGAATAAACCGAAACTGATCAGTTTGTTTGTATTTATTAAATTCTTCTACCCATTGAGCAGTGTTCAGGGGTGGTAAAATTCCAGTTATAGGATTCCATTCCGTTATACTTAATCCTGATTCTGTAAGACGGGTAATACCGCCCAGTAAAATCTGGATCATTAGCATTATCACACCAGCAAGAAGCCAGCGGGATACATTTTTTGAAGTGTTTTTTACTAAGATCTGCCGCATAACATTTCCTGATTTTCGTATCAACTTTGTTATTTGTACCCATCGATTTAATGGGTGCAAGTTAACCCCGAAGGGCATAGAAAATAATTTGAGAATAATTTTTAAACATATATGTTGAAAAATTTATGAGCGGTTGATGTGCATGTAAATTATTTTTGAAAAAATATCTTTTGCTATTACCTTTTTTTCATAACAAATTTTTTGAAGCGGGGCTTGATGAAGCAGGCCGTGGATGTTTTGCAGGCCCCGTGTTTGCTGCGGCGGTAATTTTGCCTAAAGATTTTTACCATCCTTCACTTAACGATTCAAAGCAATTAACCCGTGAAGAGCGGGAAACCCTGCGGCCAATTATAGAAAAAGAATCCATATCGTATGCGGTCGCGAGTGTATGCAATGAAGAGATAGACCGTATAAACATATTGCAGGCATCTTTTAAAGCCATGCATATTGCCTTAAATAAACTCCAGGTTAAAGCGGATATTTTGCTTGTGGATGGAAACCGTTTTAAGCCTTATAAAAAGATGCCACATCATTGTATAATTAAAGGCGATGGTATATATGCATCAATTGCTGCAGCGAGCGTGCTTGCAAAAACATACCGGGATGAACACATGATTCGCCTACACAAAAGATATAAAGTGTATGCATGGCATACCAACAAAGGCTATGGAACGCCTGAACACCGGATCGCTATTGAGCAACATGGATTGTGCAGGTATCATCGCAAAAGCTTTAATATTTATGCCGCCCCGGTTGATGTGTGCGATACTGAAACTGTAATAGAATAATTCTGTCAAATCTTTCTTTCTGTCTGCGGGTTATAAATTAAACCCGTTCATTATTATCCCGTCATAGCTTGCGAAACAAATTTTTAACCACTAAATCTGGATTATGAAAACAAAATTTTTCGCAGTATTGGCTTTTTTATTTTGCATGGGATTAAGCAATGTAAATGCACAAAGTGTAAAAACACCACGTCATGAAAGGCAACGTATCAAGCAGGGAGTTAAAAGCGGTGAACTTACGAGGACTGAAACAAGAACGCTTGTAAATCAGCAAAAAGATATTCATCAGGATAGAAAAGAAGCAAAGTCTGACGGCAAAATAACCCATGCAGAAAGAAAACATATTAAGCGGGATGAGAGGAAAGCAAATCGCAGCATTTACAAGAAAAAACATAACAAAAGGGATCGGGGCTAAAATACCTGGAGTTGGTTAGTTTAAAGCAAGACCGTCTTATTAATTGTAAGGCGGTTTTTTATTTTAATCACGTTAAACATTTTTTGAAGTCAAATAGATTGACTTTATGTTACGGGTATGGTAACTTCCCTGGTTTTAATGCAGAATATTATATTGCAACAGAAAAACCAATGCTCCCGTGAAATAACCAATTAATGCAAGCCACGTAATTCGCTTGAGATACCAGAAGAAAGTTATCTTTTCCATCCCCATAGCTGCAACGCCTGCTGCGGAACCTATTATTAAAGCGCTGCCGCCTGTACCAGAAGCGTAGGCGAGGAACTCCCAAAAAAAATGATCAACCGGATATTGGTCAAGGCCATACATTGCTTGTGTCGCCGCAACCAGGGGAACATTATCCAATATGGAAGAAAGCAAACCAATCGATGCCACAATCATGGTATCGTTTTTAATAGTAT
Organism: Ginsengibacter sp.; assembly: GCA_039934215.1. Taxonomy (GTDB): domain Bacteria; phylum Bacteroidota; class Bacteroidia; order Chitinophagales; family Chitinophagaceae; genus Ginsengibacter. Next base: position 4,231 of record JBDTMP010000009.1, on the reverse strand, counting down.
TAGTTAGCCATTGCGCAAGTTGGCCAAGCTGCCCTGTGGCCTGTAGTGCGGAAATGCTCAATAATATTCCGAGGAAAAATAAAATACTCGGAGTATCTATTTTGCGTATCGCATATATAACCGTTAAATTGCCGTTTCCTTTGTCCGGGGTTTCTCTTTGGTTGTGAAATATTTCAATAATAATCCACATCACACCTAAGCCCAACAGTATTGCCATGAACGGTGGAAGGCCTGTAAGCATTTTAAAAAGAGGCACGAAAATTAAGATGCCTATTCCCAATAAAAAAACAAACTTTCTTTCAAATGCGGGTTTTGTGATATGGTTTGGGTTCTTTTCTACCGGTTGAAAGTTGCCTTTCATTTTGAACGACACAATTATCAAAGGTACCAGCAGGCAGAAAACACTGGGAATAAATACGTCCTGGATTATTCTCAAGGCAGTTATCTGTCCACCAATCCAGAGCATTGTGGTGGTTACATCTCCCAGCGGAGACCATGCGCCGCCCGCATTCGCGGCAACTATGGTAATTCCTACAAAAAACAGGCGTCGTTCTTTATCAGAGATTAATTTTCTTAACAATGAAACAATAACAATTGTAGTGGTAAGGTTATCCAGTAACGCGGACATAAAGAAGGTAATTATGGCAATAATCCAAAGAAGTTTTAGGGCGCTTTTCGTTTTTATTCTTTCGGTGATAATCTGGAAGCCATCATGTGCATCTATCAACTCCACGATCGTCATAGCGCTTAAAAGAAAAAACAGGATGCCGGAAACTTCGCCCAAATGCTCCATCAATTGCTCTGTTACGAGATGTTTATCAGGTTGGAACAAAACATACAGCGTCCAGCATAAAACGCCTGTTACTAACGCGGTGGCTGCTTTATTTACTTTAATGCTATGTTCTAAAGTAATGGCAAGGTAGCCTAGGATGAAAGTGATAACAATTGATAAAGCCATTTTTAATTTTTGTGAGGTAGGTAATTGCCTTTTTTATAATTAAATAAAAAAAATTTTTCTATTGTTAAATATTGCTGTTTGAATTCGTACAACTTAATACTTTTTAAATAATATCGGTTACTTTTTACACTACCCCTGATCGCTTAAATTAAGCCTCTTTCACTAATTTATTAATATTTTTACTTATAAAAGAAGCTCTTGCAATTATTGCTTTGTAGAAAGCAAAAAAGGAAAAATGGGAATATACAATATCATCACATTAATAATAGTACTGGCAGCAATTTTCGGTTACATAAATTTCAGGTTTATAAAATTGCCGGGTACCATTGGTATAATGCTGATCTCTATTATTGCGTCTTTGATGGTGATAGCCATCGGCATAATGAACGCTGAATTTTTTGCAGAAACAACGAAGATAATCAGCTCTATTGATTTTAATACCGCCTTAATGAAAGTAATGTTAAGCTTTTTGCTTTTTGCCGGGGGGATACATATCGATGCGAAAAAATTAAAATCGGAAAGTGCCTCCATTATCACATTCGCCACCATAGGCGTTATCATTTCCACATTTGTTGTAGGCACGCTTATTTACGGAGCTATTCACCTTTTTGGGCTTTCCGTCGATTATATTTATTGCTTATTATTTGGCGCATTAATTTCTCCTACGGATCCTATAGCTGCTGTCGGCATTCTGAAAAAAGCGAAAATACCTGACTCCCTCTCAATCAAAATAAGTGGCGAAAGCCTTTTTAATGATGGCGTTGGCGTTGTTATCTTTGCTACTCTTATAGAAATTGCGCAGGTAGGATTATCAAATACATCAGGCTGGCAAATAGTATGGCTCTTTATAAAAGAAGCCGGGGGCGGATTGATATTTGGCTATGCTCTTGGCCATCTTGGCTATCTGGCCCTAAAATCAATTGACAATTATATAGTGGAAACCATGGTGACCCTGGCAATAGTTATGGGAGGTTATTTTCTGGCAGATAAGCTCCATATAAGTGGTCCACTGGCGATGGTGATGGCCGGTATTATTACAGGCAACAAAAGTATGGAGCACGGCGTAAGCGATGTTACGCGTGATTATATTGGTAAATTCTGGGAAATGATTGATGAGGTTATGAATGCAATCCTTTTTCTTCTTATCGGTTTTGAAATGCTTATAGTACCATTTAATATGACCTTGTTGTGGCTTGGATTTATAGCGATTATCATTGTACTCCTGGCCCGCTTTCTTGCTGTAGTAATTCCTATTACTTTTTTGAAATATAAAAGAAAGCCTTTTGAAAAGAACGCTATACCCATTCTTACATGGGGCGGGCTGCGGGGAGGTATTTCTGTTGCTTTAGCGTTATCAGTGCCTAAATATATGTATGGGGATTTATTTGTGTCTATCACTTACATAGTGGTACTATTCTCAATTCTTGTGCAAGGGCTTACGATAGGAAAATTTGCAAAAAGGCTTGCCGATAATGATGCCGAACGTACTACAAATGTTATCAAAAGCGTACACTTGCCTGGTGAAGTCTCATCCTAAAACCGGAACGAGCCATTAATAACGTGTAATATCTCTCTATCAAATTTCCGCGGATATTTCTTTTTTTAAGCCAGTTAATTTAATTTTACACCGCAATCAGGCGGATTTGTTTATTGTTCGGCCTGGTGAGTTTGCTAAGTTGGCTGGTTCCGGCTTATAACTGAACTAATAAACGAAAAAATATTCTGTATCAGCTCTCCAGGATTTTCAAATTTCGTTTACTGTTTCAAATTTATTTTTTGGTTACCAGCTACGGCAGCTTTGGGCATTTGATTGTGTCATTTACTTGTGCTACTTATCATTGTGCATCAGTAATGCAGCTATTCTTTAAATATTTAAATTTTGTTTATGAAAAAGACAATTCAGCACTACCTCAACGAGCGGATACTTATAATTGATGGCGCAATGGGCACCATGATACAACGATATAAGCTGGAAGAAAAAGATTATCGTGGTGAACGATTTAAGGACTGGCATACCGATGTAAAAGGGAATAACGATTTGCTTAGTATTACGCAGCCTCAAATAATTGAGGCCATTCACAAACAATATTTGGAAGCCGGAGCAGATATTATTGAAACCAATACATTCAGTAGCACTTCCATTGCACAGGCCGATTACGATATGCAATCGCTGGCTTATGAACTTAATGTGGCGGCTGCAAAATGTGCAGGAAATGCTGCCGCTGAATTTTTAGAGTCCCGTAAAGCGACGTCTCCTGGAGAAGATTCGAAGGAGGTCTTTGTCGCCGGAGCTATTGGCCCGCTTAATAAAACATTAAGCTTATCTCCTGATGTAAATAATCCGGGTTTCCGAGCCGTAACATTCGATGAAGTTGCCAATGCATATTATGAGCAAATAAGAGGCCTCGTTGATGGTGGTGTTGACTTACTTTTAGTAGAAACTATTTTTGATACACTCAATGCCAAGGCTGCGATTTATGCAATAAAAAAATATTTCAGGGATACTAAAAAAGAAGAGATTCCTATCATGATCAGCGGAACAATTACCGATGCGAGTGGCAGAACATTAAGCGGGCAAACTCTTGAAGCATTTTACATATCTGTTGCTCATGCCAATCCATTAAGTGTAGGATTGAATTGTGCACTTGGCGCCAGTGAAATGCGGCCTCACATTGAAGAGCTGAGCGAAATTGCAAGCTGCTATACTTCAGCATATCCAAACGCAGGATTGCCAAATGCATTTGGAGAATATGATGAACAGCCGCATGAAACAGCGCATATCATCGAAGAATGGGCAAGAGAAGGTTTTGTAAATATTGTGGGAGGATGTTGCGGCACAACTCCGGATCATATCAGGCATATTGCCGAGCAGGTAAAAAAATATGAGGCGAGGAGATTGCCGGTAATGGAAGAAGTGTGAGAATTATCCTAGAATAATAGTGTGGCTTTTAAAACTTGAAGTCGAAAATAGCCAATAAGAAAAGTCTCTGAAGAAATCATTATAGAAAAAATTTATGTTATTCGTGGAATGAAAGTGATGTTGGACAGAGATTTGGCTGAAATGTATGGAGTTCCTACGTTTCGTTCGAATGAAGCAGTTAAAAGAAACATCCCACGATTTCCTGATGATTTTATGTTTCAACTTTCAGAAGTGGAATTTAAATCTTTGATATCGCAATTTGCGATATCCAAGGTTAAGGGTAGAGGTGGCATTTGGCTAAACATGATGAGGAAATTAAAACAGTATTTGCTTATTTAAAAAAATTATTAATT
>JBDTMP010000008.1:0-7276 GCA_039934215.1 Ginsengibacter sp. | reverse complement strand
CTGTTGCTCTGGAATGTCTCAAAATTACTTACAGAGCTTACTTCAAGCCACTTTTGTTGGGCGGTGCTATATACTTCAAAATCATAAGTGAGCGCAGATGTAAAGCTCATATCGCCACCGCATAAACGCAGAATGCGATAGGGTAATTCTAAATTTTGCAAAAGCTTTTCTATGTGCAATACCATCTCTTCAATTACATCATAGCTTTTATCGGGATGAACAATCTGGACAATTTCAACTTTATCAAACTGGTGCACACGGTTCAATCCTCTTACATCTTTTCCATAGCTGCCTGCCTCACGCCTGAAGCAGGGAGTATATGCAGTCATCTTTAGAGGCAAATCAGTTTCTTTTACAATTTCATTGCGAAAAATATTTGTAACAGGAACTTCTGCGGTTGGTATTAAAAACAAGCTGTCTTCATTTGCAAAATACATCTGTCCTTCTTTATCCGGTAACTGGCCGGTGCCAAAAGCGCTGGCCTCATTCACCATAAGCGGTGGTTGATATTCGGTATAACCGGCGGCAACATTATAATCAAGAAAATATTGAATGAGTGCCCTTTGTAATTTCGCACCTTTATTTTTATAAAAAGGAAAACCACTGCCGGTGACTTTATTGCCTAATTCAAAATCTATAAGATCATATTTTTTTGCAAGCTCCCAATGAGGTATGGCTCCATTGTATAGCTGGGGCTTGCTTCCCCCTTCTTTTACAGTTTCATTTTCTTGCGGAGTCTTGCCGGCAGGAACGCTTTTATGCGGGAGGTTTGGTAAACACAGCAGGTTGCTTTTTAGATCTTTTTCAACTATTTCCAGCCTTGCTTTTAAAGGTTCCATCAGCGATTTGAATTTTGCGACCTCTTGCTTTTTTTCTTCAGCAAGCTCTTTATTTTGTTTTGCCATCAATTCGCCGATTTCACGGGACGCAGTATTTATATTCGCCTGCATTTCATCATGTTCAAATTGCAATGATTTTCTTTCATTATCAAGACCCAGTATAAGATCAATCAAAAAAGTACCTGTAAAATTTTTAACAGCTAATCTTTTAATAACTTCTTCGCGGTTATTCTTTATAAAACTTACCTCTAACATAATTCAAAATATTAATTAAAAACTGCCGCTTATTTTTAAGCCTGCAAAGATAGTAATGTGTAAGTAAGAGATAAAAGATAGCCAAAAGAAGCCAACAGTTTCATAAACATATTGTTGCTTTCGCCATCATATTACTTTCCGGATAAGAGCAGAGAATTTTTTAATTTAATTTTGCTTTATGCAAAATGCCAATGACGATCTGCAGGTACGCTGGTGGGCGCTTGAAGAAAAATTTATGACAAGATTCGAAAAGAAGCCTGATGTGGAAGCTATACTTTTTTTAATCGGGATACAGGAGATCGGCAATTTCAGGAAAAAATTTTCCAAGGAACAGAAACAGGATTTGATGCATGTGGCTGTTTGTTCTTTGCTTTCGCAAAGCGGCTACTATAAAATTGATGGCCATGATGACGATGGGTGGCCTCATTTTATACAATTAAAAGCGTTGCCTGAGTTTAATACGGTGGAGCAGGAAAATTTTTTAAAGGATCATATTTTGCTTTACTTTGAAAATATTGGTGAACCATTTAAAGATTTTTAAAATATTCGATGAAAAAATTTATCTATTTTATTGTTGCTCTTACACTGGTTTCCTGCTCAGTCTCAAAAAAAGCCCCCATTGGCCCGGCAAAACCCGTGGAGCTAAAACTTACCACCGATTCCGGCACTATTATGCTAATGCTATATGATAAAACTCCTTTGCACAGGGATAATTTTGTGAAACTCGTAAAAGAGAAATTTTATGACGGCCTCTTATTTCACAGGGTTATAAATAATTTCATGATCCAGGGTGGCGACCCTGACAGTAAAAATGCAAAGCCCGGTATTCATCTTGGCGAGGGATCCCTCCATTATACCATCCCTGCCGAATTTGACACTTCCTTATTTCATAAAAGAGGCGCATTAGCGGCTGCAAGAGAGGCAGACGAATCCAATCCTAAAAAAGCCAGCAGCTCAACTCAATTTTATATTGTTGACGGGCAAACTTTTACGGATAGCCAGTTAGATAGAATAGAAGAAAAAAACGATATAAAGATTCCGGAAAATCATCGTGAATACTACAGGCGGGTTGGAGGAGATCCTTTTCTTGATATGAACTATACTGTTTTCGGAGAGGTAATAAGCGGAATGGATGTGGTGGAAAAAATTGCAAATGCACCAAAAGATGAAGACAACAGGCCGCTGCATGATATTAAAATGGAAATAGCAATAATCAAATGAAAAAGCTTGTAATTAGGATAAAATATTAATTTGCAAATAATACTTTTTAATTATTAAAAATCTTCAACATGAACTTCCCGGAAAATCTAAAATATACAAAAGACCACGAATGGGTTTCAATCGAAGGCGATATTGCGACGATTGGCATTACAGATCATGCACAACATGAGCTGGGCGATATCGTTTATGTTGAGATAGAAACAAAAGGAAAAACACTTTCCGCAGAAGCCGTTTTTGGAACGGTAGAAGCCGTAAAAACCGTAAGCGACCTTTTTCTCCCTGTTTCAGGAACTATCACAGAAGTAAACCCGGTGCTGGAAACAGAACCTGAAAAAGTAAATACAGATCCTTATGGAGAGGGCTGGATGATTAAAATGAAGGTGGATAATCCCGCTGATGTGAATGTCCTTATGGATGCGGCCGCCTATCAAAAGGTTGTGGCATAAAGACAATTTAGACAATGGAAAAAATATCTTTCAAAAAATTTATGCCAGGCATAGCCTGGTTTTTTATTATAATGGTTCTTACGTGCCTTCCCGGAAGTGATGTGCCAAAAATAGGATGGCTCGATGAAATTCATTTTGATAAATGGGTCCATATTGGAATGTTTGCGTTGCTGGTATTTTTATTCAGCTATCCGTTCTTCAAACTCCATTTATCAATGGCAAAAAGAATAAGGTATTTTCTATGGATCACAATTGTAGCCAGTTTATGGGGTCTTGCAATAGAATTTATTCAAAAGTATTTTGTTGCCGGGCGCAGTTTCGATTTGCTGGACTGGGCTGCTGACAGTGCAGGCGCTTTGGTTGCGTTTTTATATTGTCGCACCAGGATCGGGAAATCTTCTTCCATGGTGAAGGTTTAAATTATTATGTTATTTTTCGAAGAGCCAACAGGAATCGGTTGTACTAATACACTATACATGGCGTTTAGTATTCGATGATTTGATCAGATACTTCTCTCTAAAAATTTTAAATTATATATTTGCTTTATGGAAAATGTCGAGAACATGGAATACAACACCACACGCAACCATCTTGAAATAAGAGAATATGGCCGCCACATTCAAAAAATGGTAGAATATGTTTTAACCCTCGAGGACAGGGAAAAGCGCCAGAAAAATGCGTACGCCCTTATTGAACTTATGGGTTTTTTAAATCCTCATTTAAAAAATGTAGAAGATTTTCGTCATAAATTATGGGATCATCTTTTTCTTATAAGTGATTTTAAACTGGACGTTGACAGCCCTTATCCTATACCAACCCGGGAAACGCTCAAGGCGAAACCAGAAGTACTTGGTTATCCAAAAAGATACCCGAAATATAACCATCTCGGAAAAAATATTGAGATTGTTATTGATAAAGCACTACAGGAAGAAGATGGAGACAAGCGCCAGGGATTTGCCAATGCCATTGCATATTATATGAAGCTTACTTACAGCAACTGGCATAAAGAACTTGTGCATGATGATAACATACAAACTGAACTTGCTTCTATTACCAAAGGTGAGCTTGAATTTAATAACAGGCCTTTTGTAAAGCACCGGGTAGATAACAACCGTGAAGAATTTGGGGGTGGAGGAAAATATCGAAAGAATTTTGGCTCACGTGGCAGAAGCAACCAGGGAAGAGACAATAGGGATAACAGAGATAGCAGAAACAACAGGAATAAGTATTCCAAAAAAAGATACTAAGGAGTATTTTTGAAAAATAATTATCCCGGCCTTATAAATCGCCGGGTTTTTTTTATTTTATTATATTTTGAAACGGGTAGCGGAAAACAAGAGTTTTGTATTTTAATGTTTGAAACTAATTTAAAATGGGTTCATTTGAAGTTACAGGCGGCAAAAAACTCAGCGGAGAAATTACACCGCAAGGCGCAAAGAATGAAGCCTTGCAAGTAATTTCTGCGGTACTGCTTACCGCTGAAAAAATAACTATTCATAATATCCCGGATATTATTGATGTGAATTTACAGATTGAATTGCTTGAAGGTTTGGGTGTAAACGTAGAAAGAATTGACAGGCATAGCTGTGTTTTCCAGGCAAATAATGTGAATATAGGGTATCTCGCTTCTCCCGAGTTTAAAAAGAAAACCGGCCGCCTTCGTGGCAGCGTAATGCTTGCCGGCCCAATGCTTGCGAGATTTAAACAGGCCTATGTACCTAAACCCGGCGGTGATAAAATCGGCCGGCGCAGATTAGATACTCACATCATAGCATTTCAAAAACTGGGGGCCGAATTTGATTATGACGACTCCTCTTTTTTCCATTTACATACACCACAACTTAAGGCAACGAGCATGCTCCTGGATGAGCCGAGTGTAACTGGAACAGCTAATATTATTATGGCCGCCGTGATGGCGAAAGGAACCACCACAATTTACAATGCAGCATGTGAACCCTATATTCAGCAGCTTTGCAAAATGCTCAACAGCATGGGTGCAAAAATTTCGGGCATAGCCAGCAATATGCTTTTTATAGAAGGTGTGACAGAATTATCGGGTACATCACATACCATACTTCCCGATATGATTGAGGTAGGATCCTTCATTGGTCTTGCAGCGATGACGCAAAGTGATATTCTTATAAAAAACGCAGGCATCCAACACCTCGGCGTAATCCCTGAAAAATTTCAACAGTTGGGTATCAAAATGAATTTTAACGGAGACGATATTCATATTCCTGAACAGGAACTTTTCGAAGTACAAACTTTTTTAGATGGTTCCATTCTTACTATTTCAGATCACCCGTGGCCGGGATTTACTCCCGATCTTTTAAGCATAATTCTCGTTGTGGCCACACAAGCCAAAGGGAGTGTCCTTATACATCAGAAAATGTTTGAGAGCCGCTTATTTTTCGTGGATAAAATTATTGAGATGGGTGCACATATTGTATTGTGTGATCCGCATAGAGCTGTGGTGGTGGGTCTTGAAAGAAAATACGATTTGCGTGGTATTGAAATGAGCAGCCCTGATATACGTGCCGGAGTTGCATTATTAATTGCCGCATTGAGTGCTGAGGGAAGAAGCGTTATTCAAAATATAGAGCAAATTGACCGGGGCTATCAAAATATCGATGGTCGCCTCAAATCGCTGGGGGCGGAGATAATAAGGAGATAAGTTTTTTATTCGGTTAATTGATTCGATGATTTTTTAATTCGTGTAACCTTTCTACCGACAGGCGGGTTCGTGGTTTAAAACTCGTGATTTAAGTTTCGTGTTTTAAAGACTAATAAGCATGCAAAAACATTATAATAAAATTATTCTTGTTACTGCGCCTTCGGGCGCGGGTAAAACCTCCATCATCCGTTATCTTATGCAAAAGTTTCCGATGCTTGCCTTTTCAGTTTCCGCAACCACCAGGAAAGCCAGGGACAACGAAAAAGACGGTGTCGATTATTATTTTATTTCTGAAAAAGAGTTCAAAGAAAAAATTCATCATAAAGAATTTCTTGAATGGGAAATGGTATACGAAGGAAAATATTATGGAACATTAAAAGATGAAATTGAAAGAATATGGGCTCAAAAAAAAGTTCCCGTACTTGATATTGATGTCCAGGGCGCCATACATGTTCAGCAGCAATACCCGGTAAATACATTTTCTGTTTTTATACAACCGCCATCCCTGGGAGAATTAAAAAGCAGGTTACAAAGCCGGGGCTCCGAAACGGAAGAATCACTACAGGCCAGGGTGAATAAATCAGCTTTTGAACTTACATTTAAATCGTATTTTGAAAACGTAGTAGTAAATAATGATTTTGACCTTGCCTGTAAAGAGACTGAAAAAATTGTGGCTACATTTTTAAATAATGAATAATTTAGAACATCACATGTTCATCTTCAATTCTATAATTTTGTAATATGGACTGGACGACAATTATAGCTATTGCTTCATCTCTAATTTTGATTGGTTTTTTTGCCGGCATAGAAACAGCATTCGTTTCTCTAAGCAAGCTTTCGATTGAATTAAAAAGAAAGCAGGGAAGTTATTCCGGGAAAATCTGGTCTGCTTTCATGGAAGCTCCCACCCGTTTTATTGGCACTACGCTTATTGCATTAAATATATTGCTGGTAGTTTACGCACTTCTATGGAGTGAAATTCTTGACAGCGTATGGAAATATTGGCGAATTGAAAATCCTTACATAATGCTGGCGGCTGAAACGCTTATTGCAACTTTTCTTCTTTTAATATTTGAATTTATTTTCAAAGGAGTTTTCCGGGCAAAAAATAATGCTATTATAAGCAGCAGCATTATAACATTTATCGTTAGTTTTTTTTATTCACTTTTATCGTGGCTTGCTTCTTTTTTTGTAGACATCACTGAGTGGATGCTTAAATATATTTTTAATGTAAAGCTTCACAATAAAATTGAAGTATTTACAAAAATAGACCTTGAGCATTTTGTGCAGCAACACAAGCTTCATGATAGTGAAGAAGATGATGAAAAAAATAATGAGCTATTTGAAAATGTTTTATCCCTATCTGAAATAAAAATAAGAGAATGCCTTATACCCCGGAAAGAAATTGAGTCTATAGAAATTCATTCCACGCTAATAGCTGTAAAAAGTAAATTTGTTGAAACAAAACTTAGCAAACTTGTTGTATATGACGTCAATATTGACAATATACAGGGTTATATTCATCAGCTTGATTTATTTAAAAATCCTTCAGATTTGCGCTCCATCCTTCTTCCTATTCCTACTATACCCGAAAGCATGAGTGCCAGTGACCTTATTAATAAATTCACCAAAGAAAGAAAAAGCATTGCGTGGGTAGTTGACGAATTTGGCGGCACCGCAGGTATCGTAACTATGGAAGATCTTCTCGAAGAAATCTTCGGTGATATTAAAGACGAATACGATCTCACCGAAGAATTTGTTGATAAACAAATCTCGGCCAATGAATATCTTTTTAGCGGGAGGCTCGAGCTGGATTATCTTGCTGATAAATATGAATTAAA
>JBDTMP010000007.1:0-6685 GCA_039934215.1 Ginsengibacter sp. | reverse complement strand
TTGCCATTGGATGTTTTTATGTGGCGCCTGCAAACTGGAGCCCTTTTCTGCCAAATGGTTTTGGAGGAATGATGAAAGGTGTTTCCGCTGTGTTCTTTGCTTACATTGGTTTTGATGCCATCTCAACAACTGCCGAAGAGTGCCGGGATCCGCAAAGAGATCTGCCGAGAGGAATGATCTATTCACTTATAATTTGTACGGTACTTTATATATTAATCGCATTGGTATTAACGGGCATGGTTTCTTATACCAAGCTACAGGTAGGCGATCCGTTAGCGTTTGTTTTTAAGCAGGTCGGGCTAAATAAGATCAGCTATATTATTTCCTTCAGCGCTGTAATTGCAACGGCAAGCGTGTTGCTTGTTTTTCAAATGGGGCAACCACGCATCTGGATGAGTATGAGCCGCGATGGATTATTGCCAAAAGCTTTCAGCCGTATTCATCCAAAATATAAAACTCCATCCTTTTCCACGATAGTTACAGGCCTCCTGGTTGCCATTCCTGCACTTTTTTTAAATCTTACTGAAGTAACGGATCTTACCAGCATCGGTACTTTATTTGCGTTTGTGCTTGTATGTGGTGGTGTGCTTTTATTACCTGCACGGGAAGCAGGAGAGGGAGCGCCGAAATTTAAAATCCCTTTTGTGAATTCACAGTTTATCGTTCCTGTTTTGTTTATTGTAGGTGTTATTATTTTCTGGAATAATTTTCTCGGTCTTTTTGATTTCAGTGAGGGGTGGGAAGTATTTCGTGATAAACTTCCTTTCTTTTTATTTGTGATACTTGCCACTGCTTTAACCATCGCATCTTTCATCAAAAAGCTCTCGCTTATCCCTGTGCTTGGCCTTGCAAGTTGTTTCTATTTAATGACGGAATTGGGATATACGAACTGGTTGCGTTTTTTAATCTGGCTCGTGATTGGGTTGGTTATTTATTTTCTTTACAGCCGGCATCATAGTAAGCTAAGGATGGAGGATGTGGTGTAGAGTACATCTGTTGTGTGAGTTGTTGATAAATATAAATACAAAACCGCATGCCAATCTTCCCAAAATCCAAACGATCTATCTTTGCCCAATGAAATATCAGCCTGGTGATAAAGTATTAATTCTTCACTCGCAGGAAGAAGGCGAGGTGGTTGAAATTATTAATGATAAAATGGTTTTGATAGATGTGGAAGGGGTACGATTCCCGGTATATATGGACCAGATTGACTTTCCTTATTTTAAAAGATTTTCAGAAAAGAAAATTGTAGATAAGAAAGAAAAAAAATATATAGATGATATTAAAAAAGAAAAACCAAATTCTAAATATAAAGTAAGCGATGGTGTGTGGGTTTCTTTTTTGCCGGTATTCGATAAAGATGTTTTTGATGATGATGTGGTAGAATCTTTTAAAATTTATCTTATCAATCAAACAGGCGAACCTTATAATTTTACATATCGCCTGCACTTTTCAGGAGCGGAAGATTTTAGCCTCAACAATACCCTGTTTTCTTTTACTGATTTTTATTTGCATAATGTGCCTTTTGAAGACATGAATGATGCGCCAAAATTTGAGTTTGATTTTTCACTCGTGAATGCTAACAAGAAAAAAGCGGAACATTTTGAAAACTCATTAAAAATAAAAGCAAAGCAACTTTTTCAAAAAATTGAAGAGATGAAGATGAGGAACGAACCCACTTTTACATTTAAGTTATTTGAAAATTATCCTGATAAAGTTGATGAATTAATTCCTGAATACACCAATACCTACGGGCAGCTTTATAATGCTTCTAAGGCAAAACAAAACCTTGAACCTGCACGATCCATGATTGACCTGCATATTGAAAAGCTATCTGATGACTGGAAAGGCCTTAGCAATTTTGAGATCCTTTCGATACAGCTAAAAACATTTGAAAAATATTTTAATCTTGCGGTTGCACACTACCAGCCAAATTTTATTGTGGTGCATGGTATTGGAACGGGAAAACTTAAAGATGAAATTCATGAGATTTTAAAAACGAAACATGAAGTAAAAAGTTTTATCAATCAATATCATCCTAATTTTGGTTTTGGAGCTACAGAAATATTTTTTCAATATTAAAAGAATTACAGGTGCCTGGCCACTGTAGTGACCTGACCTTGCACACCCACATTTTTCCTCGTTTACCCGATTTCTATCCTTACTTATTTAAATATCTTTGTGTTGCTACAAACCGGGTTATCGCTTTATCCTGAGTTTATCGAAGGGTGAAGAGGAAAGTCCGGACAGCATAGAGCAACACACCGGTTAACGGCCGGTCCCGGATTCATTCGGGAAGAGAGTGCCACAGAAAATTACCGTCCCGATCACAAATCGGGATAAGGGTGAAAACGTGAGGTAAGAGCTCACGATGGTAGTAAGTAATTATTACGATGGGTAAACCTTGTGTGCTGTAATGCCACGTATATCCCGGTTTGCCTGTAAAGGCAGATAAGCTGCTCGTTTATATTTTCGTCCCGATAGCTATCGGGCGGAATACCGGGAAGGGTAGGCAGCAGGATTGTTGCAGTAATGCAACAGCAAGATAAATGATAACCTCCCGATACAATCGGGATACAGAATCCGGCTTACAGGTTTGTAGTATTTTTAAAAAAAGCAATCAGTTTATGGTTGCTTTTTTTATTTCACTGCTATTATAAAATCTTTTTTGCTTACAGATCGTCCGTAACATTTTTTATAAAGATATTTTGAAGATTATTTCAAACCGCTTTTCAAAAAAATGAATTTTTAGTGGCAGACTATTTGCACAAAACTTTATAATTAAAACTTGCGTATGAAAAACATTTTACCTTGCTTCTGTTTTTGTTTTACGTTATTAATACTTTCTCAAAAAATAATTGCGCAAAAGCTTGCAGCCAATCCAATTGTTGGCGGATTAACATTACCTATTGACCTTAAGCATTGTGGTGACGACAGGCTTTTTGTTGCGGAGCGGCCCGGCAGAATCCGTATAATAAATGCTGACAGCACTTTACGCCCAATACCTTTCCTCGATATTTCTTCGAAAGTTTCATCCTACACCAACAGTGAAGAAGGATTGTTGGGTATTGTATTCAGCCCTGATTATAAAACTGACGGAAAATTTTACGTTGATTATACTGCAAATATTTCCGGCCAGCTAACTACCGTTCTTGAAGAGTATAAAGTAAATCCTGCTGATAGCAATGTAGCTCTTACAACTCCATTAATTATTCTTACCCAATCACAGCCTTATGCCAATCATAACGGAGGTAATCTCATGTTTGGTAAAGATGGTTACCTCTACATGAATGTAGGTGATGGGGGCAGTGTCGGAGATCCGCAAGGCAATGGTCAAAATAAAAACACATTCCTTGGAAAAATATTGCGGATCGATGTGAGCAATTCTTCTATTGCCGAGCCTTACGTTATTCCTACATCTAATCCTTTTTATAATGATGCTACACCTAATCTAAAAAAAGAGATATGGGCGTATGGGGTGCGCAATCCATGGCGAAGCAGTGTTGACCGGCTTACGGGTGACCTCTGGATCGCTGATGTGGGCCAGGGCGCTGTTGAAGAAATAGATTACCAACCTGTAAACGCAGCGGGTGGAAGAAATTATGGATGGAATATTATGGAAGGAACCGCCTGTTATAGCCCCGCTACGGGATGCAATCAATCGGGGCTTACTTTACCAATTTACGACTATCCACATGCAGTCGGCAAATCAATTACCGGTGGATATATTTATCGCAGCGCACAATCAAAATCACTTTTTGGAACATACCTGTTTGCAGATTATGTGCAAAAATGGGTAGATGGTATCAGGGAATCGGGTGGTGTTTTATCTGGCAGTGTCACCCATTATATTACTAATGCACAGGCAACCGGCAATCCGGTTTCTTTTGGTGAAGACAGGTATGGCGATCAATACATTTTATTTAATAACAACGGAACAGTTTATAAACTGGAAGACACGAGCTACCTGCGAAGCCCTAAAGCATATTTCACAGCAACAGACCACGGAACTGGTACTTTTTTATTTGCAGGTTTAGAAGGTCGCAACCTTACTTATCAGTGGTTAAAAAATGATGTGGCAATTCCAGGCGCGACTTCGCCCGATTATAGTACATCTGCTTCAGGAATTTATAAATTAGTAGTTACAAATTCTTTGGGTATCAGTGACACTTCTGCGGCATATACCCTGGGAGCGTTACCGATAAATTTGGTTTCATTTTCAGCGCAAAAAACAAATGGGAATAATATAAAATTGCAATGGAATACTTCATCAGAAGAAAATATTTCAGGATTCATTATAGAGCGAAAATTAAATAACGAAGCAAACTTTTCCGGGATTGGTTTTATAGAAAGTAAAGCTGTGAATGGCAACTCAAATGTTTCGCTTGATTATTCATTTATTGATTCAGCGACATTCAACATTTCAAAAATATTTTACAGGTTACAAATAAAAAATATTGATGGATCAGTTGCTTATTCTGATATAAGATCTGTTATTTTTAATGGCGTCAAAAATAGTTTTTCTTTCTATCCTAATCCTGCAAAAGGTTTCGTGCAAATTAATATAGAGAATTTCGACAAACCTTTAAGAATGATCATGTATGATAATATGGGTAAGAAAATAAAAGAGCAATATCTTGATCAGCAGAATACTGAAATCAATATTAGAGAATTGCGCGGGATTTATTTTGTACAACTAAGCGATAAAGATGGAAGTAATGTTGCAAAGAATAAACTGGTGGTTGAATAAATAGAAATAAAGGCGCCGCAATCTTAATTATTCTTTATAACTCTTATAATTACCGGTAAACCATTTTCCCATTATCTTTGCGCCCTCTAAATAGTTCTTTAATAAATGTTAAGCAGAAGAAATATACGGGTGAAGGTGATGCAAACGCTGTACACTATTGATTCCATGAATAACGAAACCCGTCCCGGCGAGCCGCTGCAGATACTCAAAAAAAAGCTGGAACATTCGCAACAATTATTTACCTATCTCGTGTATTATATCATTGAAGTTGCACGGTTTGCAGAAAAAGATGCGGCTCAAAAATCACAAAAGCATTTGCCCTCAGCACATGACCTGAATATCAATACTAAAATTTCGGGCAATGAAATTATATGGACAATTCTTGAAAATAAATCTTTTCAAAAATCGGTAGAGCAGCTAAAAATAAAATACCTGGTGAATGATGCGTTGATTAAAAAATGTTACCAGGCATTGGTTGTTTCCCCTGAATATAAAGAATACATTACCGGAGGATCGCGTGATAAAAAATCTGAAAAGAAAATACTTGATTTTATTTTTGACGATCTTATGCTTCCTGATGACCATTTTATAAGCGATGTGGAAGAAAAATTTATTCACTGGGATGACGATGTAGATATGATGATTGTTTTGATGGCGACTTTATTACAAAAACCTGCTGCATTTAATTTCCTGGAATTGACCGGAAAAGAAAAAATGGATTTTGCAATCAATCTTTTGGAATGTGTACTTGATAAAAAAGAATATTGCCGGGAATTAATAAAGCCAAAATTAAAAAACTGGGACGCAGAGCGTATAGCCGCACTTGATATGATCTTTATGGAAATGGGCGTATGTGAATTTTTATATTTTGAAACCATTCCTACAAAAGTTACCATCAACGAATACATCGACCTTGCAAAGGAATATAGCACAGAGCAAAGCGGTCATTTTGTAAATGGAATATTAGATAATATTCATAAAGAACTTGTTGCCCAGGATAAAATACATAAGAAGAATTTCAAAAACAGTGTTTTATAATACCTTTGCAAAAAAATAAAAATGATATGAGTAAAGCGTTCGGAGGCTTGTTTCTTATATGTGTTCTTTTTTCCTGTGATATAAGGAATACAAAAAATAATGGCGATGTGCAGGCAACAAATGCAGGCCAGCAATTTACCGATTCTACCACGGTGCAGATGATAGATTCTGTATATAATTTCGGTAAAATAACAGATGGTGCGATGGTGGAATACAGCTATCGTTTCAGGAACACGGGCAAAAGACCTTTGATCGTTTCATCCGCTGTGGCAAGTTGTGGCTGCACCGTTCCTGAAAAGCCTGAAGAGCCGATAAAGCCTGGCGAAACGGGTTTTTTAAAAGTGGTTTTTAACAGCAAAGGAAGGGTAGGCCCGGTGCATAAAGATATTACGGTGACATCAAATGCGTATCCAAAGTTTCCTGTATTGCAACTGACAGGAGAAGTAGAAAATTCTCAAAAATAATTTTTTCATAACGCTGTTAAGCAAACAGCAAAACAAATCAGATAATATGAATTTAGCAATGGTTTTTTTAATGTTAGGACAGGGCGGCGCAGGTGGCGGTGGTTTTCAGTTTGTATTTTTAGGACTGATGATCCTGGTATTCTGGATGTTTATGATAAGGCCACAGGCAAAGAAAGCAAAGCAACAAAAACAATTTCTTTCAAACTTGCAAAAGGGAGATAAAATAGTAACAATCGCTGGTATCCATGGTACTGTAAATAAAGTAAACGACGACACCACCATGATGTTGGAAATTAATCCCGGCAGTTATATTAAAATTGAAAAAAGCGCTGTGAGTATGGAATGGACTGCCAATATTAATAAGCCGGTTGCGCCGATAAAATAATGTGGGATGTACGATGTGGGATGTACGATGTTTATTTATTTCTACATC
>JBDTMP010000006.1:0-5704 GCA_039934215.1 Ginsengibacter sp. | reverse complement strand
AAGATTGAGCGTTTATGAAAATGGTGTTGCTCCATGGCGCGGAGAAAAATTAGGTCTCTGGAAAGAAAATCTTATTCGCGTCGCAAGACGATTTGATTTCCCGGTGCACAAGCCAATTATAGATCTGACCACCGCACAATACAATTTGCTTTGGACAGGCAATGAATTTTTTTCGGGCCTCGATGAATTCTTTAAAGAGGTGGAACAAAATTTATATAAAGTGCAGTACCGTGTACTATTAAGCCGCTACCGTGGCCGAACGCTTTGTCCCGAATGCAAAGGGTACAGGCTTCGCAAGGAAGCTTTGTATGTAAAAGTGAATCATAATAATATTGGAGAACTCTGCGAAATGCCGGTAAAAGATCTTAAGAAATGGTTTGAAGAAATACAATTATTAGATTACGATCGTACAGTTGCCAAACGAATATTAATTGAAATAAATAACCGCCTTCAAACACTTCTCGATGTGGGTCTTGGTTATCTCACAATGAACCGTCTCGCCAATTCATTGAGCGGCGGCGAAAGCCAGCGCATACAACTTACCCGCAGCCTGGGAAGTAATCTTACCAACTCGTTGTATATTTTAGATGAGCCGTCCATAGGGCTGCATGCAAGAGATACCGAAAGGCTGATTGTGGTTTTAAAAAATCTGCGGGATATGGGTAATACAGTTGTTGTGGTGGAGCATGATGAAAGTATGATGCGTCATGCGGATCATATAATTGATATGGGACCGCTTGCAAGCCACCTTGGGGGGGAAGTAGTAGCGGTAGGTGATTATGATGAATTAATAAATAATCCTGAAAGCCTTACGGGGAAATATTTAAAAGGAGAACTTTCCATAGAGCCGCCAAAGCGTGTCCGCAAATGGAACCGTTCTATAACCGTGCAGGGAGCCAGGCAAAATAATTTACAAAACATAGATGTAGTATTTCCACTGAATGTTTTATGCGTCGTGAGCGGGGTGAGCGGCAGCGGAAAAACTACATTGGTAAAGCAAATTTTATCACCGGCGTTAAAAAAAATTAAGGGTGAATTTGCAGAGAAGATTGGATTAAGCAAAGGACTTGCCGGTGATATAGATTATATATCACAAGTTGAAATGATTGATCAGAATCCTATTGGAAAATCTTCGCGGAGTAACCCGGTTACTTATATTAAAGCCTACGATGAAATAAGGGAGCTTTTCAGCAAACAGCCATTGAGTAAAATGCGCGGTTATCAGCCAAAACATTTTTCCTTTAATGTGGATGGGGGCCGTTGCGATGCCTGCAAGGGCGAGGGCGAGCAGGTAGTTGAAATGCAGTTTCTTGCCGATGTGCATTTAATATGCGATGTATGCGGGGGCAAAAGATTTAAGCAGGAAGTGCTGGAAGTTACTTACAATGAAAAAAATATTTATGATGTACTTGAGATGAGCGTGGATGAAGCCATTGATTTTTTTGGAAAAGAAAAACCCCCCGGTAAGAAGCACGAATCGCAGGGTGTGGAAGTCGCGAAAAAAATTCAACCGTTGAGTGATGTCGGCTTGGGATATATTAAGTTGGGCCAGTCATCCGATACGTTAAGCGGAGGCGAAGCGCAGCGGGTAAAGCTGGCATCTTTTCTTGGTAAAGGTAACGGGCAGGGTCACCTGCTATTTATTTTTGACGAACCTACAACGGGCCTTCATTTTCATGACATAAAAAAATTGCTCGCTTCTTTTAATGCCCTGATTGAACAGGGCCATTCAATCATAGTTATCGAGCACAATACCGATGTGATAGAATCCGCGGATTGGGTAATTGACCTTGGCCCTGAAGCGGGTGATGGCGGTGGAAATCTTGTGTATGCAGGCGTGCCGTCGGGGCTAAAAAACGTGAAGGAAAGTTATACGGGAAAATATATTTGAAATTTGCTCATCGCAGCCTGTTACTCTCTTTAATAAGTTTGGAATCGTTATAAATTCCTCTTGCCGCGGCAATCAAAAAAATAATAATAAGTAAATGTAGCGCCGACCAAAGGCTAAAATTTCCGTTAGAGAATTTATTGGTTTGCCTTATATAAAGAAAGATGATGACGCACTCGGTTAAAAGTGCGAAGAGAATAATACGGAATTGAACACTTCGATGCTTAAATAAAAAGATATTGATAATAATTCCAGTTCCTAAAGCACTCGTAAGGATCAGCAGGAAAAAATTATCACTTGCTATTACTGCATGGTAAGTATTGTCTTCAATCAGGCTTCCGCTATAAAAAGAAAACTTCAGCGTTAAAAAAACTATGATCGCCGCCAGTACCATCCATATAGTTTGTACACGTTGTATCATGGAAAATGTTTAATTGGTTTGAAGTCAATGAATATAAAATTTTTTGGAATATTGTTTTGAATTTTTTAAAATTTCAGTTAATAATGAAGAATGCCTGAAAACAAAAAGAAACATTTCTTTTACATCTATTGATTCGTATTCATGAGCGATTGTATTGCGAACATTTCTTATTTCAAGTAAAGTATCCGCATCTTTTAAGATCCCATTTTTTTCCGCACGGATAATCCGGTCTCTTACCGTGCCGGGTGTATTCGCATCGAGCTGGTCAATCGTTTTTAATATTTTCTGTGTCAATAAATCACTCAGTCTCGCAAACCTTGCTGTTAATGCTTCAAACTCTATTAATTGCTCTTCATTAAATTCATTTTCATTTATAAAATCTTTGCATCTTTCAAAAGAGATATTCAAATGACTTGCTGCTTCTTCCGCTTGCTTAAAGTTAGCTTCTAAATATTGAAGTGTTTTTTTTACAGGCATTGTAAATCGTCTTCTATCATTTTTACAAATAAGTCACTGAAGTCTTTTTTTACTACGAGGTCTAATTTCTGTTCTTCAATGTTTTTAAAAATTCTGGTTCTTATTTTTATTTTTTCAATAAATCCTATTTTTTCTGAAATGACAAGAATGTCAATATCGCCACCCTTCGCCATATCATTCACCCTTGAGCCAAACAAATAAATTTTTGCTTCAGGATCGAAGTGTAAAATGTTTTTCTTTATTACTGATATTTCATCTTTTTTAAGTCGCATGGCAGGTTGCAAGATATTCTATATAATAATTGTTTTCTAATGCTTATAATTCAGGATACAAAGGAAATTTTTCCATCAATTTTATAACCTCACTTCTTACAAAAGAAATAATTTTTTCATCATCGGTATTCATCAAAATTTTATCAACAAGATCAACCACTTCTTCCATATCATTTTCTTTCATTCCTCTTGTGGTTATGGCCGGTACGCCTACACGTATGCCTGATGTAACAAAAGGGCTTTTATCATCAAAGGGAACTGAATTTTTGTTTAATGTAATACCTGCCTTATCCAATGTTTCCTGCGCCTTCTTACCTGTAATATTTTTATTCCGGAGATCAATAAGCATCAGGTGATTATCAGTTCCATTACTTATAAGATCATAGCCTCTTGCATTAAAAGCCTTTGCCATCGCCTGGGCATTTACCTGTATTTGTTTGGCGTACTCAGTAAATTCATCGGTTAATATTTCTCCGAAAGCGACTGCCTTGGCCGCGATCACATGCTCCAGCGGGCCACCTTGTGTACCTGGAAAAACGCCCATGTCAAGCAGGTGGCTCATCATTCTTGCATTTCCCTTATTGTCTTTAACGCCAAAAGGGTTTTCAAAATCTTTTTTCATCAGGATGATTCCTCCGCGGGGACCTCTTAATGTTTTGTGTGTTGTAGATGTAACGAAGTGACAATGATCAAAGGGAGAATTCAGTAATCCTTTGGCAATAAGCCCTGCTGGATGTGCCATATCACAATAAACAAAAGCGCCAATTTCATCCGCTACGTTTCTTATTCTTTCATAATCCCAGTCGCGGCTGTAGGCGGAGGCGCCTACAATTATGAGCCTGGGTTTTTCTGTTCTGGCTTTTTGTTCCAGCATTTCATAATCCACAAGGCCTGTTTCTTTTTTCACAGCATAAAAATGCGCCTCGTATAATTTACCGGAAAAATTTACTGGCGACCCATGCGTAAGATGGCCACCCATGCTGAGATCAAGCCCTAAAATTTTATCGCCGGCCTGGAGAATTGCCAGCATCAGCGCAGCATTTGCCTGGGCTCCGCTGTGCGGTTGTACATTAGCGTAATCACAATCAAATATCTTTTTTAACCGGTCAATAGCAAGTTGTTCTGTCTCGTCTACAAATTCACATCCGCCATAATATCTTTTGCCGGGATATCCTTCTGCATATTTATTTGTAAGCACTGTTCCCATCGCCTTCATAACCTGTGAAGAGGTAAAATTCTCTGAAGCGATTAATTCAATACCCTGCCGCTGCCTGTTCAATTCCTTATTGATAATATCAAAAACCTTTGAATCCTTTTCCATGAAATAATTTTGCCGCAAAGATATATAATGAAAGCAATGTAAGATGTTGGATTTACAATGTACGGTGTGAAAACAATGTACAAGCTGTGATCTAATGACCCAATGGCTATCTCTCACATCGTACAACGTACATAGGTTATCTCACATCGTATATCGGTTGATATAATTTTTGCTATATTCACTCTCCCTTTGAGGCAGATGGTTATTAAACTTTTGAATAAATGAAGGCAATAATTCCGGTTGCGGGTGCAGGTACAAAGTTGAGGCCACATACTTATACGCAGCCAAAGGCATTAATCCCACTTGCAGGAAAAACGATCTTAAGTATAAATGTTGACCAACTGCACGACGCAGGCATCAACGATTTTATTTTTATCGTTGGCTACCTGGGCGAAAAGATCCAGGATTATATGAAATCAAAATATCCCCACCTTAACTGCCATTTTATTTACCAGAATGAAAGAAAGGGAACAGGCCATGCCATTGATCTTGCAAAGCAAATAGTAGGAGATGATGAAGTGTTTATTGCGCTTGGAGATACCATTTGCGAATATAATATAGACGCGGTGCTTGCCTCTCCCAATTCCATGCTTGGGGTAAAAAAAGTTGATGATCCGCGTAATTTTGGTGTAGCTGAAATTGATGAAAAAGGATTTATTACACGAGTTGTTGAGAAGCCTTCCATCCCCAGGTCAAATATGGCTCTTGTAGGGCTGTATAAAATAAAAGATTCAGCCGTTCTTTTTAAATGCCTTGATAAAATCATTTCAAATAATATAAAGACCCAAAATGAATTCAATCTTACTGATGCGCTGGAGTGCATGATAGAAGGCGGAGAAAAATTTGAAACATTTAAAGTTGAGAACTGGTTTGATTGCGGAAAGAAAGAAACTTTACTGCAATCAAATGCGATCCTGCTGCAAAAGTTCGGCGGTACCATCGCGGAGTCAAATAAATTTGAAAATACCATTTTCATCCCCCCCGTAAGCATTGCGGAAGGCTGCGATATCAGGAATTCTATAATAGGCCCGCATGTGGCTATGGGAGAAAATACGATTGTAAATTATTCAATCGTGAAGGCTTCTATCATTGGATCTTTCTCTAAGTTATATGATGTGGTGCTTGACGATTCACTTATTGGAAGTGATACAGAAATAAGAGGCGAAACCCGTTCGCTAAATATTGGAGATAATACTGAAATAGACCTGGGATATTAATTAGTCCCGATAGCTATCAGGAGCTAATTAACAAATTGGCTAATTATGTATTCTAACCGCATAACTTCACTTTTACATATTGATTTTCCGATCATCCAGGCAAGAATG
>JBDTMP010000005.1:0-3460 GCA_039934215.1 Ginsengibacter sp. | reverse complement strand
ACCTTGTTGCCAAAGTTCCTTGCGGAATCAATTCTACATTCAGTTCACCACTTAAAAGTTGCCTTTCAAATTCAGCATTCTCACCAACATATGATGCAATCATCTTTTTTAGTTGCTTTTGTTGTAGTAATAATCCAATCCCGAAATCATCAACCCCGGCGTTATTTGAAATACAGGTAAGATTGCACACGCCTTTTTTGACTAAAGCGTTTATACAATTTTCAGGAATTCCGCATAGTCCAAATCCGCCTAACATAATAATACTATTGTCATGAATATCATATATTGCTGATTCAGCGTCTTGGTAAACCTTATTCATTTTTTATTTATTTTTAAGGAGAGAGAATCTTTCTTAACATGATTATATTCATCCCTCTTTTGCAAATCATTTGCTCTTTGTTTTTGCGTATAAAGGCTGTCGAACATAAGCCTCAAAACATCGGGGTGACTTGTGTACCATTCATAGCTTTTATCAAAAGAAAAAGAAGTGGTACGGTGAATTTCAAATACTTTTTTTGTAAGAACTTCTGTTTGTGATTCCACGTTAATTGAAGAATCTTTACGGGCTATTTCATTTGCCAAAGTCTGAGCCCTTATTACATCCCACATAATTTCTGACATTTCTTTAGGTGGAATTATTCCTGAAGGAGGTTTGTTTTTGTCAGCGCATGAAAACAAAAAAGAAATTAAGATAATGAAAAAAAATAATTTCATTTATTTAAGCCCCTCTTTATATTTAGATGCTGATGTAACATCAATTCGCTGCAG
Organism: Ginsengibacter sp.; assembly: GCA_039934215.1. Classification (GTDB taxonomy): domain Bacteria; phylum Bacteroidota; class Bacteroidia; order Chitinophagales; family Chitinophagaceae; genus Ginsengibacter. The sequence continues at coordinate 2,692 of JBDTMP010000005.1, read as the reverse complement.
CAGATCGAGTGCTTTAGCTTTATCCGGCGGCGTAGCCTTTGAAAATATTTTTATAAGCTCCTGGCTTTTTCCCTGCAAAAAAAATTGTAATATCATCGTGTTTGGATTTTCAACATTAAAAGTATTAAGGAGTGTAAGCATATTTAAGATCTGGGATCTCGCATTGATTTCATCTTCATAAAGTTTATCCATACCAAGCCGGTAGTAACCGTATATCGCATCATGTATTATTGTGTAACGACTGTTCAATAAATTTTCTGTAAGCCAATATCTGTTTCTTGTTCCATCGAAGGCTTTCCATCCGGAAATATTTCTGCCTTCGGGGGCATTATTTACAATGTTTTGTGCTTTTTGAAAATATGTGTCGCCACCCCGGGGCGAAAAAGAATCGTAATCCATGCCAAGAACAATATTTATATAGTAGGCAAATACGGCGGTAAGATTCGACATTAATGCATCGGTTCCCGAAACCCTGTTATCATTAAATTCGAGCTGTTGAAATTCAGCATATTTAAATACGATATCATTATCCTGAAAATTAATCATAGGAGATGAATACGAAGAATTGAAAATAGGTCTGGCTGATTGAATAGTTAATGAACCTTTGTACACATTGGCATCGCCCGCGGATTCAAGATTTAATAAAAAACTGCAGTCGATTTTTTCTTTTTGGGCAAATTGATCAGTGCTCCATTTCCGGTTATTTACAAAATTATTAAGTGCAGTCTGCAAGGTTTGAAAAGTCTTTTTATCAACATTGTTACCAACCCTATTGCTAAGCACGCTCACTCTTGCCTTAAGTTCCTGCGAGTGGCACACATTTAAGGAAAAGCATAATATGAAGAGACAGATTAATTTATTCATTTCTGTAATTAATAATTGCATTTACAATATCGGCGGCCACCTCTCCTTTCAGTTTTTTTTCAAAATGATGTTCAACTCCATTCCTTTCAAAAATACTTATTTTATTGGTGGTATATCCGAATCCGGCGCCCTCATCATTGAGAGAATTAAGTATGATAAGATCAGCATTCTTCAAAGACAATTTTTTCAAGGCATTTTCTTTTCCATTTTCCGTTTCCAGAGCGAAGCCTACTAAAATTTGATCTTTTGTTTTTAACTCTCCGGCTTTTGCCAGTATATCTTTTGTTTTTGTCAACCGGAGATTTAACCCACTGTCCTGTTTTTTTATTTTTTCTGTCGCTGGCCTTTCGGGTGTATAATCTGCAACAGCTGCAGCCATTACAATAACATCGCTCTCATGAAAAAATTGAAATGTGGCTTCATACATTTCATTAGCCGAAGTAACTTTAATCGTGTTTATTCCGCCGGGAATATCAATTGAAGATGGGCCAATTATAAGATTCACTTCAGCACCTCTTTTAGCTAATTCACGTGCAATGGCAACCCCCATTTTTCCGCTTGAATGATTTCCTATAAACCGAACGGGATCTATGGCCTCATAAGTAGGCCCAGCTGTAATAAGCGCTACCTTACCTTTTAAAGATGAATGAAGAGAAAAAAATTGATTGAGATAATGTATGATTTCTTCCGGCTCAGCCATTCTTCCTTCTCCATTTAAACCACTTGCAAGCTCTCCATCATTTACAGGTAGCAATTGATCGCCATGTTTTTTTAGAATTTCAATATTATTTTTCGTGGCAGGATGATGCCACATATCTTCATCCATTGCAGGGGCTATTAATACCGGACAGGTTGCAGAAAGATAAACCGCAGTCAACAAATTATCACAAATTCCATTTGCTATTTTCGCAATTGTGTTACAGGAAGCCGGTGATATGATTATGATATCCGCCCACCTGCCCAGCAACACATGATTTGTCCAGGTTTCTTCGTCAAATAAATCTGAAAGTACTTTGTTTTTTGAAAGGGTTGAAAAAGTAAGTGGTGATACAAAATCTTTCGCAGCCTTTGTCATAATTACCTTTACCTGTGCATCATTTTTTATAAGTATTCTTAATAAAATGACTGCCTTGTATGCAGCGATGCTTCCTGTGACACATAATAAAATTTTTTTCCCTTTGAACATGCTAATAAATTTATTCTAAATGCAAATTTATTATTGAGAGTTGAAACAGACAGCGCAAACCTTCCTGTGAGCAAACTGCAAAAAACTTTGTGGATCTTACGCACTTAATAGAAAATTCTGTTGCGCCATAATAAACTTCAGTTAATACTGATTCGGTATAAAATTCCCAGTGTTAAATAATTTTGAATAAAAATGGCGGTATAAAACCGCCATTAAAAGTATAATTTCTAAATTAAAAATTGATATAAAATCAGTTTATAATTAAAGTGTGTTTGAAATGATATTATTAATCAAATAAATTATCTTCATTTCTGCGATAGTAAATTTTATCCTCCATAAATTCTGTTGTGGCCAGGAGTGCCGGATTAGGCATTCTTTCGTAGGCTTTTGAAATTTCAATCTGCTCTTTGTTTTCATGAATTTCTTCAAGGCTGTCCGTATGGCTTGCGAATTCTTCGAGCTTATTATGCAATTCTTCTTTAATGGAAATATTAATCTGATTAGCCCTTTTCGCTATTACGGCTATTGATTCATATAAATTCCCGGTTTTTGCTTTTACATCCGTAAGGTTTTTTGTTTCAACAACGTTACTGGTATTAGCGCTCTGCTGGCGTCTTAATTTGCTCATTTTGTATTTGTTTA
>JBDTMP010000004.1:0-3838 GCA_039934215.1 Ginsengibacter sp. | reverse complement strand
GAAGTATTATTTTTTTTCCACCAGTCATCTTTTGCCAGGTGATCAAAATGAATAACAGCAATTAAATATTTTCTTCCTTCTTCAGCATGCCATTCTTCTATCCATTCAAATTTCTCGCGGGGGATAAATTGCCAATCATCAAAACTTATATAGAATCTTAGATAAAAATCATTGGTAAGCTCATTAGGTTTGTGGTAATAAAGTTTTTTATACTCATATTTATAATCATAAGTCAGTGCTGATATATCGCTTAATACGGCCGATGCCGTAGGAAAACTTCCGGCTCCTTTTCCATAAAAAAATTGTTTATCAGCAAAAGAACTTTCTATAACCACGCCATTATATTCGTTTTTTACAAATGATAAATGATCATCCTGTTTTACAAATTGCGGTAGAACAAAAGCAGCAACTTTTCCATTCAATAATTTTTTGGCCTGGGCTACTAATCTTATTTCATAATTTTTTTCTCTGCCATAATTTGCATCGCCTGCATTAATATTTTGAATGCCAGTAAATAAAACCTTTTCAATGGGTGTAACTATGCCATAAGCATGGCAAAGCAAAATAACCCACTTATGAACGGCATCCCAACCTTCAACATCCAGCGTAGGATCTACTTCCGCAAAACCCAACTGCTGTGCTTGCATCAAAGCTTTTTTAAAATCCAGTTTGTCTTCAAACATTCTCGTGAGAATATAATTGGTTGAGCCATTTACGATCGCACGCAGGGAATGCAAAAGATCATTATCATAATACTCCTCGAGGTTACGAATGACCGGTATTGATGCACATGCGGAAGGCTCACACAAAAATGGAAAGCCGGTTTCTTTTTGTAGTTGTAAAATTTCAGCCAAATGTTCCGCGATCATTTTTTTGCTGGCGCTCACGACAGCTTTATCATTTTTCAATGCCTGGGAAATTATTTCAAACGCCGCCTCAGATTCATTGATTACTTCCACGATCACATTTATACTTTCATCATTCAGCAATTCGTCTTTATCTGTTGTAAATAATTCTGCCGGGGCATTTCTTTTTTTGGATGAGTCTTTAATACAAACTTTTTTTATTACTGCGCTTAGCGATGGTGTTTGTTTTAAAACTTTATATAGACCTTCTCCTACCACTCCAAAACCAAATAACCCTATTGTTAACTGTTTATGTGTTGTCATTTCATTTAAGTTGTAATCCTGAATTCGTGATGGGTTGATCGATAAAAAAATTGCTTATTAGTTTTTGGATCTGTTCAAATTCTAATAAAAAGCCATCATGCCCATAGAGAGAATCAATGGCTTTAAATTTTGCGTTGGGAATATTTTCAGCCAGAAATTCTTGCTCGTTAAGCGGAAAAAGTATGTCAGTCCTGATCCCAATAACTAAAGTTTTTGCTTTTATTAATTTTAGCGCTTTTGCAACGCTTTCTCTTCCCCTGCCGGCATTATGCGCATCCATACCTTTGCTTAGAAAATAATAACTGAAAGCATTAAATCTCCTCGCTAATTTTTCGCCCTGGTATCGTTGATAAGATTCCGGCTTGAAATGTTCAAGGTGTCCATTGGTATCTTCAGACTGGCTTGCATGGTATGTCTCGTAATGCCTGTAAGAAATCAGGGCGATGCTCCTGGCAACCTTCATTCCTTCTATTCCGGCACCTGGGTATTTCTCCTTCCACGATTCCGTTGCTTCAATACTCATTCTTTGCGAGGCATTAAATGCAATGCCCCATGCAGAATGGAATGCATTGGTAGCAAGTGGAAAAATATATTCAAAAAGTTCCGGTTCCTCAATAGCCCACTCGATGCATTGCTGACCGCCCATTGACCCGCCAATACCAACTCTGATTTTCTTTATTCCTAATTCTTCTTTTAGAAAATGATATGAACGAATCATATCTCTTGGAGTAAAAAAAGGAAAATCGTGGTAATAAGGTTTTCCGGTTGCCGGATCAGTATCAAGCGGGCCGATACTTCCATAACAACTTCCAGGCATATTTACACAAATGATAAAATATTTATTTGGGTCAAATAATTTTCCTTCGCCCACGAGCCCGGGCCACCATTCTTCTGCTTTGCTATTTGCTGTAAGTGCATGAAAGATCCATACTGCATTATCCTTTGCATCATTAAGATTTCCGTAGCTTGTATAACCAAGATGAAAGCCGGGAATTTTCACTCCCGACTCTAACTGGAATGGATTGTTATACCTGAAAATCTTTAAGCTCTCAGTCATTATTCACTTTATATTTTATTCACTTTTCGTCCCTCTCCTTCGGAGAGGGGTTGGGGTGAGGCGAAAAATTTACCCAACAGCTTCCTTATGAAAAAACTGTTTTGAATGCTTGTTCAAGATCTGCTTTTATATCATCAATATATTCAATGCCAACTGATATTCTTAATTGTCCCGGTGTTACTCCGGCTGATAATTGTTCTGCATCACTTAATTGCTGATGTGTTGTTGCTGCCGGCTGAATAATAAGTGTTTTTGTATCGCCCACATTAGCCAGGTGACTTACCATTTTCAAATTATCAACAAATTTAGTTGCATTTTCTTTCCCACCTTTTATTTCAAAAGAAAGTACACCGCCATAGCCGTTTTTTAAGTATTTTTTTGCATTGGCATAATGCGGGCTGCTTTCAAGGCCGGGATAATTCACTTTTTCAACACGCTCATGCTTTTCCAGCCATTGTGCAAGCGCTAAAGTATTATCAACATGGCGTTGCACACGCAGCGATAAAGTTTCTAATCCCTGGATAAATAAAAATGAATTGAATGGTGAAAGCGCGGGACCGAAATCTCTCAGCCCTTCCACGCGGGCACGAATGATGAATTGAATATTCCCAAAAGGCCCTTTGCTTCCGAATACATCATTAAATACCAAACCATGATATCCTTCAGAAGGTTCGGTAAATGCGCGAAATTTTCCGTTACCCCAATTGTAATTTCCACCATCGACGATAATGCCGCCAATGCTGTTCCCATGTCCGCCAATCCACTTGGTAGCGGCCTGAACTACAACATGTGCGCCATGCTCAAGCGGGCGAAAAAGATACCCGGCTGCCGCAAAAGTATTATCAACTATAAATGGAAGGTCATGTTTTTGTGCTATTGCCGCGATTTTATCAAAATCGGGAATACTAAAATCAGGGTTACCTATTGTTTCTACATATATTGCCTTGGTTTTTTCGTCAATAAGGCTTTCAATGCTGTCAGCATTATCGCCTTTGGCAAACCTGGCTTCAATACCCAGGCGCTTAAATGAAACTTTAAACTGGTTGTAAGAACCTCCGTAAAGAAAGGAACTGGTTATAAAATTTTCCCCTGCTTCTAAAATATTATTCAGCGCTATGAATTGCGATGCCTGCCCGGATGCCACTGCCAAACCGGCTACACCGCCTTCTAAAGCCGCCACCCGTTTTTCAAAAACATCGGTGGTTGGATTCATAATCCGGGTATAAATATTTCCGAATTCTTTCAGGGCGAAAAGGTTGGCGCCATGTTCTGAACTGTTGAATACAAAAGAAGTGGTTTGATAGATAGGCACGGCCCGTGCACCGGTCGTAGGGTCAGCTTCCTGCCCTGCGTGTTGTTGTAATGTGTCGAAATGTAAATTGCTCATGAAAAAGTTTTTTTAAAGATGAAAATTAGTAATGATTTTCCTGAGGAAAAAAGGCAAAAGCCTTGATAGGGGTTATATAAAATTTTATCATGCCTTACGGCATACAACGTCCACACATAATCATGCTTATGCGTACAAAAGGTTGAAGAAATATGGTGGCTGAAATTTTCATTAAACTACCCCACAAATATAGTAGGCTTTCATTTATATTATCAAATCTTTTTT
>JBDTMP010000003.1:0-7225 GCA_039934215.1 Ginsengibacter sp. | reverse complement strand
GCGTTTATTGTCAATTCATCATAGTCAGTGGTTGAATATGATATTTTGCTATAAAGTTCTAATTTTTTATCAGTAAGGGTTGTTATAGTGCTCGTGTCACCATCAATCAAAACTTTCGTATCATTTATCAGCGAGTAAATCCCCGTGTTATCAAACCCATCATAATGTGAAGTATAAGTACCGTTGGAATTGAAATTAATAAAATCAGATGAAGTACCCTGCGTGGTAACTATATCGTCTCCGGTGGCATCATGGTAGTTGTTAATTATGTTTTCAATAGTCCACTGGTGTTGCAATTTCTGAGCAACCGTTTCGGCTTTATCTTTTTTACATGATAAAAAAAAGAGGGATAATAAGATTGTTGTTGTGAATAAGAGTACTTTTTTCATTGTGTTTTAGCGTTAAAGTTTAGAAATTAGTTATTAGATAATTTTTGTGATTTTCACTTTTACACATTGACTAAACGTTATGAACGAAAACAAATTGTTGATTTATAATTTTGAATTATTCAAAGGATTTTTTTTATTTTAGATTATGGCTTTTACTTTAATACCTCTCTTGCAATCACTAATTTCTGTATCTCACTGGTGCCTTCACCGATGGTACATAATTTACTGTCCCGATAAAATTTTTCAACAGGATAATCTTTAGTATAGCCGTAGCCTCCAAAAATCTGCACCGCATCGGTTGAGATTTTTACAGCAATTTCACTGGAGTAATATTTTGCCATTGCCGATTCTTTTGTAATATTTTCACCACGCATTTTTAAATCGCAAGCCTGGCTTATAAGAAGTTCGGCGGCCATAATTTCTGTCGCCATATCAGCAAGCTTAAAAGAAATGCCCTGAAATTCGGCGATAGGTTTACCAAACTGGTGTCTTTCTTTGGCATATTGCAGCGATGCCTCATAGGCGCCTTTTGCAATGCCAAGGCCAAGGGCAGCTATTGAAATACGCCCCCCATCAAGAACGGCCATTGCCTGCCTGAAGCCATCTCCGACATTACCCATACGAGCCGTGTCTGGTATGCGGCAATTATCAAATATCATTTCTGCTGTTTCACTTGCACGCATGCCCAGCTTATTTTCTTTTTTGCCTCCGGCAAAACCTGGAGTGCCACGGGGAATGATAAACGAAGTTGAATTGTCTCTTGTATGCGGCTCGCCAGTCCTGCAAATTACAACCGCAACATCTCCACTTTTGCCATGAGTTATCCAGTTTTTTGTACCGTCAATGATCCAATCATCGCCTTCTTTTTTAGCAGTACACTTCATATTTCCTGCATCGCTTCCTGTACTCGGTTCGGTAAGGCCCCACGCTCCAAGAAATTCAGCGGTAGCAAGTTTCGGCAAATAATGTTTTTTCTGTTCTTCATTTGCGAATGCAAGTATATGGCCGGTGCACAGAGAGTTGTGCGCTGCCACCGAAAGGCCGATTGAGCCACAAACTTTTGAAATTTCCTGGATGATCGCACTATACTCCGGATAACCCAATCCAGCGCCGCCATATTCCTCGGGAACAAGTACTCCCATAATACCAAGCTTACCTAATTCTTTAAAAATATGTAATGGAAATTCCTGGCTTTCGTCCCATTCCATTAAATAAGGTTTGATATGCTGCTGTGCAAAATCCCTGGCAGTATGCGCCACCTGTTCTGTAAGTTCACTATTCCTGAAATCCATTGTTAAAATTTATTGCTGCAAGGTAATCTGAAATAAATAAATACTAACGGTTGTTAGTTTATGACTATTGCATCTTTAACATTAATAAATTTTTTATTCAATTGAAAGATAAGGAGATGATTTTACAAATACTTCGTCGGAAACGATCATGATCTTTTTTATTTCTTCAACCGATTTAAAATTACCATGCTGTTGCCGGTATTGAAATATTGCATTTGCTATATTATATCGCAGATAAGGATGCGTCTTCATCTCGTCAACAGATGCAGTATTAATATTAATTTTTTTTATTTGAGACTGGCCTGCGGTGAGGTAATGCTTTATTTTTTGAAACGTTGAATCAGGAAGCAAATAGGTTTCACCTACCTGGTCAACAGAATAAAATCCACCCAGTTTATTCCTGAAAGCAATGATTCGTTGGGAGAGTTTACTTCCAATGCCCGGCAAACTTATAAAAGCACTCGTATCGGCAAGGTTTACATCAATGGGTTGAATTGTTTTGGGAGAATATGTTGAAGAAGCTTTAGGATATTCTTTTTTTTCAAAAGAAGCATATTCTTTTACAGCATTATGAATTCTAACGTAAGGAATTAGACGCTCAGCATCAGACGCCGTCAATCCCCAGATTTTACCGATATCTTCCGGCTTATAAAATTTGCCCCCTTTCGATATATAATTTTGAATCGTCTTTATTGTCTTATCTCTTAAACCCAATCTTTTCCAATCGCTTGTAGTAGCAGTATTTGGATCAAAATAAAAAACTTCCGAAGGTATTGGGTTTGATTTTTTCCCTGGTGATAAAGAGTAATCATTTGCATATTCGTTATCGTAGTTAGCATAAAAGCTTTTGCGTTGGCCGGAGTCATTTTTCAGAACTTTTAATTGTGCTATTTCTTTTTCAAACTCATCATGATTGTAAGAATTCTTTTTAGTGAAGTAAGGTAAAAGGAACGGGAGAAAAAGGATTAATAAGATAATGGAAATAATTATGATAGTTCCCTTCCTTTCTTTTGCGGTAAAAGAGAAATAGTCTTTAATAAAATCTCTCCACATTTAATTTTTTTAGTAAAATACTCAATTAATTGCATTCATTTATTGAATTATACATCCGCGGATTTTATTTTAAAAATTCAATTTAAGCCCGTCCCATGCGAGCTGAATATTTTTAGGAAGTTCCTTGTTTATTTCCTCGTGTGTACCAAGCTGGTGGCTTATGTGCGTTATGTAGCCATGTGGTATTTCTAATTGGCGGATAAGTGTGACGGCTTCCTGCAGGGAAAAATGGGAGATATGTTCTGTTTTGCGAAGCGCATTTAACACGAGTGTATCACAACCGCGGATCTTATTTTTTTCGTCTTCATTAATCCTGTTCGCATCCGTTATATAAGTAAATTTTCCAAACCGGAAACCGAGAACAGGCATGTGTAAGTGATAAACCAGGATAGGCGTAACAGGAATATCACCAACTAAAAATGTTTCATCCGTAATTGTATGAACGTTTACGCTGGGAACGCCGGGGTATTTTTTATCAGTAAAAATGTAGGAGAATTCTTTTTTCAATCCGGTTTGCGTAAGCTCATTCGCATAAACATCCATGGGTTTTTTTTGAAAATAATTATAAGCCTTTATATCATCAAGGCCGGCAATATGATCTTTATGTAAATGAGTATAAACTACACCATCCAGTTTTTTTACATTCGCTCTCAGCATTTGAGTGCGGAAATCTGGAGTTGTATCAACAACTAATGTTGTGGTATTGCTCTCGACCAATATGCTGCTTCGTAATCGCTTATCTTTTTCGCTTGGGGATGTGCAAACGTGGCAACTGCAGCCAATCATAGGAACACCGCCGCTGGTGCCTGTGCCCAGGAAAGTAACACGTAAAGAGGGATAGCTCACTGGTCAAAGCTAAAAAAAATATAAACTTCCATTGAAGGTTTTTCTCTATTTACCGGCAGATTCGTTTTGTGTAATCATTTCATCATACATTTTTTGCGAATCAATGGTCAGCATTTCGTAATTTATATTCACCAGAGGGATAAGATCCATTAAGGTATTTATCCTGCCTTCAGTAGTTAAAAATTTATTTAGCACAACTACTTTTTTATCTTCCAGGATACAATACCCGCTTTGAAATGAGCCGCGTTCGTATCTTACAATGTAGCCACATTCATCAAGTATATTCTCTAATTTTTTTAAAGTAGATTGATTGTATCTCATGCTCCCCGGGACTCTTTTTTAAATTTGATTATTTCAACAAATTTACATTTATATTTTTTTTAAATAATATTCCTCTCCGGAGATTACAACGCAGTTTTACTGCTCATACGAATAACAGGGATGATCATTTCTTCAAGGCTTACGCCTCCATGCTGAAATGTATTGCGGTAATAGTTGGCAAAATGATTATAGTTATTTGGATAACATAAGTATCCATCCTGTCTTGCAAAAATAAATGATGAATTTACATTTGGAACGGGCAAGCCTGCCTGCCTGGGATCTCTAAATGCAAGAACCTCTTTTGGATCATAATTAAGATTACGTCCATGCTTATACCGAAGATTGGCTGTGGTTTGCTTGTCGCCTACTACTTTGTGAGGAGTATTGACTCTTACGCTGCCATGATCTGTCGCTACAATAAGATTTATTTTTTTATCAGCGATTTTTTTTAATGCCTGGTGCAAAGGGGAATGCTCAAACCATGATGCGGTAATGCTTCTATAACTTACCTCATCTGCTGCAAGTTCTTTAAGTACTTCCATTTCAGTACGGGCATGGCTGAGCATGTCAACAAAATTATATACGATGATGTTGATATCATTCGTCATGAAATTATGTATGTTGTCAACAAGTTTTTGTGCGTCATGATGATTGGTGATCTTCGTATAAGAATATTTAAGATCTTCCTTGCGCAGTTTTTTTAATTGGGCTTTAAAAAATTCTTCTTCGAATAAATTTTTACCGCCATCTTCATCATCATTTTTCCATTCGACAGGAAAGTTTTTTTCAATATCAATGGGAAGCATGCCGGCAAAAACGGCATTGCGGCTGTATTGCGTGGCTGTGGGAAGTATGGAGTAAAACGTCTCTTCTTCGTGTATGCGAAAATTTTCTGCAAAAAGAGGTTGAATTGCTTTCCACTGGTCGAATCTTAAGTTATCAATTAAAATGAAAAAAGTTGGCGTACCTTTTTCAACGTGAGGAAATACTTTAAACTTCATTAAAGTATGACTCATGATGGGAGATTCAGCCGCAGGATTGGTGACCCACTTCGAATAGTTTTTAGAAATGAATTTAAAAAATTCAGTATTGGCTTCGTTTTTTTGTGATTGAAAAACTTCCTGCATTTCGGGGCTGTCACTTTTTTTCATTTCAAGTTCCCAATACACGAGTTTTTTATAAATATCCATCCACTCATTATAATCAGGATTATTATTTAAAGCCATAAAAAGATCCCTGAATTGCTGTTGGTATGCCGACGTGGTTTTTTCGGCTACTAATCTCCTGTTGTCTATTATCTTTTTTAATGAAAGCCATACCTGGTTAGGATTTACGGGCTTTATAAGGTAATCTGTTATTTGAGAGCCTATCGCTTCATCCATCAAGTTCTCGGTTTCATTTTTTGTAATTAATACGATAGGAACTCCTGAATTTATTTCCTTAATTTTTTGCAATGTTTCAAGGCCGGTGATACCCGGCATACTTTCGTCGAGTAATACAACATCTACAATATTTTCTTTTACATAGTCGATGGCATCGAAGCCATTGCTCAATGATTTCACCTCGTATCCTTTGTTTTCTAAAAATATTATCTGGGACTTCAGGCTTTCCATTTCATCATCTACCCATAAAATTTTTGCTGCGTTCATTCTTATTTTTTAACCCGAAAAGGGATGTGATAAAAAAAATTTATACGATAAGAAAGTAAATTCTGCATGCTCTGAGGCATTCGTACAAATGTAATTTATTCCCTTCCCAAAAATTATCTTTGCGGGAATACAAGATCATTTTAACAATTTTAAATAAATGCCTCAACGAAAAATTATCAACGATGCAGTCTATGGTTTTATAACAATTGATGATGAACTTGTATATAAAATAATATCTCATCCCTGTTACCAGCGCTTGCGGCGCATTCACCAGATGGCAATGGCGCAATTGGTTTATCCTGGCGCTGTTCACACAAGATTGCATCATTCATTGGGCGCTTATCATTTAATGTGCAATGCATTAAGCGAATTGAAAAGTAAAGGATTTTCAATCTCGAATGAAGAAGACCAGGCTGCTAAAATTGCGATTTTATTACATGATATCGGGCACGGTCCTTATTCCCATGCTTTGGAACATATTTTAATTGAAGATGCAAGCCATGAAGAAATTTCGATTCTTCTCATGAATAAAATGAATGAAGAGTTTGGGGGAAAGTTGCAAATGGCCATCGATATATTTACTGATGTATATTCTAAAAAATTTCTTCACCAGCTTGTAAGCGGTCAACTTGATGTTGACAGGATGGATTATTTAATTCGTGATAGTTTTTTTACCGGTGTAAGCGAAGGAGTAATCGGCTATGACCGTATCATCAAAATGCTTACTATTCACAACGGTGAATTAATGATTGAAGAAAAGGGAATTTATTCTATAGAAAAATTTTTGGTAGCACGCAGGTTAATGTATTGGCAGGTCTATTTGCATAAGACCGTTTTGTGCGCCGAAAAAATGCTTGTAAATATTATTAAAAGAGCAAGAGAAGTGAAAGCCACGGCGCCGTCAGGGTTTTTGAATATTTTTTTGAATCAAACATATTTAGATAATGGAATCAACGGGCACCTCGATGATTTTTGTATGCTTGATGATTACGATATAATAGCGGCTATTAAACAATGGATGCAGCATTCTGATAAAGTTTTATCGATACTATGCAGCGATATTATTAAAAGGAAATTGCTTAAAGTAAAGTACTCAGGGAGTCCATTTAGTGAAACTGAAATTGAAGAAAGAAAAGACATTGTAATGAATCACTATAAATTAACAAAACAAGAGACCGGGTATTTTGTTTTCACCGGTGAGGCGATTAACAACACTTATAATATTGATGAGGAACACATCAGGATTCTTTTTAAAGATGGCCACATAAAGGATATTTCGGAAGTTGATAACGCTCTCATAAATCAAACTTTATTTGGCACGGTAAAAAAATTTTACATTTGTTTTCCAAACGTAGAGAAGGATTTAATTTAAAATATAAATTAATGATGAGCCTGAACATACTTAAATAAAAAAATGCAGTTTACCGCAACAGAAATAGCAGCACTTATTAATGGCAGGATAGAAGGAGATCCCGATGTGACCGTTTCATCTTTTGGCAAACTTGAAGGTGCGGAAAGCGGGCAGCTTGCTTTTTTGGCTAATCCTAAGTATGAAGAATACCTGTATTCCACGAAGGCCTCCGTTATTATTATTAACGATGTGCAACCGGTTGAGAAAAAAGTTGATGCCACTCTCATTCGTGTTCCGGATGCTTATTCCGCATTTGCAATTATC
>JBDTMP010000002.1:0-6446 GCA_039934215.1 Ginsengibacter sp. | reverse complement strand
TCTTCAAACCCTTATAATTTAATCCTGGAAATCACGATAATTTTCCTCTGAATCAAGAACAATTTTCAAATAGCCAATTGATTTGTATTTTACATTTCGAAATTTTCATACCCTATCGTTTATGAGGAGACAGTATATAACATCGTTTCTGGTTTTTTTGTTGTCAACATTTATTCCCGGATATACTGTTATTGCACAATTGTGCCAGGGCAGTCTTGGTGATCCCGTTGTGAATATTAATTTTGGCTCAGGCACAGGTCCCGCATCACAACTTCCCGGAACGCTTACTAATTACGGTTTCGTTCCGTACTCCTGCCCTGCTGACGGATTTTATTCCATTGGAAATTCTTCGCCGGATTGTTTTGGAGACACCTGGCACACCGTAGCGGAAGATCATACGCCAAATGATGCGAATGGATATATGATGATCGTGAATGCTTCTTTTACACCCGGTGATTTTTACGTCCAAACCGTTGATGGGCTTTGTGATAATACTACCTATGAATTCGCTGCATGGATACTCAATATTTTGAAAACAAGCGCCTGTGGAAATGCCGGGATCAAGCCTAATGTTACTTTTAATATTGAAACGGTTTCAGGTGCCATTTTGCAGTCTTATAAAACCGGGGATATACCCTCATCTGGCGTACCGGTATGGAAACAATACGGCTTGTTTTTCACAACTCCTGCAAATACAAATTCAATCGTGATAAGGATGACAAACAATGCTCCGGGAGGTTGTGGAAACGACCTCGTGTTAGATGATATTACTTTCAGGCCCTGTGGCCCGCAGGTGAATGTCTCCATTAATAATTCTGGCAATTCAGTAAATGTATGCCAGGGCGATAATCCTACATTTACTTTTACAAGTGCAGTCGTACCAACACTAAGTAATACTTCTTATCAATGGCAAATTAGTATTGACTCAGGATCTTCATGGGCCGATATTGCCGGTGCAACAAATGCCACCTATACACGATTGCCTGTAAGCGGGCTTGGAGTATACGAGTACAGGGTAGCCGTTACACAGGGCAATTATATTCTTATACCTTCATGCAGCAGGGTCATGTCACCAGCACTTATAGTAAGCCAGGTGGCGCTTCCGGTGGCTGCTGCATCCAATAATGGGCCGGTATGTGAGGGATCAACTCTTATATTAAAAGCAAACGATGCAAGTACCTTTACCTGGACGGGACCTGCAAATTATTCAAGCAGTCAGCAATCTCCTGCAATCAGTAGTGTCCCCTTAAATTATAGTGGCAAATTTTATTTAAAAATTATTTCCGCAGAAGGTTGTGCCAATATTGATTCAACTACGGTTACAATTATTCCGGGACCACTAGTGAATGCCGGCAGTGATGTGGATATTTGCGAAGGAGCTACTACCCGGCTAAATGGCACAGCTGGCTTTGGTAATTATGTATGGCAACCGGCACAAACCCTTTCAGACAATTTTATTTTAAATCCAGTTGCGTCCCCACTTGCTACCACAGAATATATTCTTTCCGTTGATAATGGAACCTGTAAAAAGTCGGACTCTGTTATTGTAAGTGTCAATAAAAAACCGGTTGCGGATGCAGGGCCTGATAAAGTAATTATACAGGGTGATGTAACGACATTAAACGGAACATCAAATGTTACCGGTGTTTCCGTTTTATGGAAACCAAATCTTAATATAAATACACCAACCGACCTCGCACCATCCGTAAACCCTGTTGTAAGCACAACTTACACGTTAATCCTTTCTTCTACTTATGGTTGCGGAATTTCTGAAGACAGCGTTTTTATTAAGGTATTTTCCAGGTTATTTATTCCTAATGCTTTTACCCCCAACAACGATGGGCTTAACGACACATGGAAGATTGAACCTTTGGAAGCATATCCTTTGGCTATACTTAAGCTATATAACAGGTACGGGCAAATGATATTTACCAATACCGGAATGCGCAAACAGTGGGATGGTAAATATAAGGGCTTTTTACAGCCGGTCGGCGCCTATCCATACACAATTGACTTACGCAACGGCGCGCCTTTAATCAAAGGGATTGTGTACCTGGTATTGTAATAGTGAAAAGATTTTTGTAAAAAACTGAAAGCAGCGATCAATTAAGTCCGGAATTTTTCGAAAGGTTGGAATATATTTTATTTAATAACTCCTGCGCATCAAATGGCTTTGCTATAAAATCATCCGCGAGACATTCACTGAAGTGTTTATGTACGCCCAACTTGGCAGAGAACAAAACTATGTGGATATGGCTTAAAGAATCTTTTGATTTTATTTGCCTTGAGATATTCCTTCCGTCTTCGCCTCCCAAAGAAATATCGAGTAGAATAAGATCAGGCTTAAACGATTCTATCTTATAAAAAGTATTTTCCCACCTGCTTTCAGTTTCTACGTCAAAGCCATCCATGGTAAGTATTAGTTTTACTACGTTGAGAATTTCAACGTCGTCATCGATTACTAAAATCTTATCCATTGTTGTTTTATTTAAATCAACAAAAAGGAAAGGTAACCTTTCCATCAATAAAATCTTAACAAATTTTTTGGTTTTTGTCTATGTAATAGAGGGATTTAGCGGCAATTTAAAAGAGAACGTCGCTCCTCTTCCTTTAATACTGTTAATCGAAATCGTTCCGTTATGACGTTTAATTATTTCAGAAGAAATATACAATCCAAGACCAAGCCCGGGGTAAGTATCTTCCATAATTCCATTTACCCGGAAAAATCTTTCAAAAATTTTCCCCTGTTTTTCCTTTCTTATTCCAATTCCATAATCCTTTACCAAAACACTTACAAATTCTTTATCTTTCTTTGAGCTCACATCAATAAACCGGGCTTGGGGTGAATACTTTATTGCATTTGAAAGCAGGTTGGTAAGCACTTGCCCTATCCTGTCTTTATCACCATAAATTGAAGGAACTTTTATAAGATTTATTTTTATCGTGTGGATTTTAGTAGTAAGCTGCACTTCCCGTACAACATCACGGATCATTTCATTAAAATCAAAATAAGCAAGGTGATATTGAAGTTTACCGCCTTCCATTCTCGTCACATCCAGTAAATCTCCAATCAGGCTGGTTAGTTTTACTATTTGAATATTCATTCTCGATAACATCTTCGCCGCCTCTGCGTTTCCCAATTTTGCAAAATCATGCTCCAGTAATTGAGCGAAAGCTTTAATGCTGGTAACAGGAGTTTTCAATTCATGAGATGCCATGCTAATGAAATCATCTTTTTGTCGCGAGATATCCTGTAAACGCTGATTCTCGGCAAGCATATTCTTTTCTTTCTCTATCTGCTTTTCATATTTCTTCCGGTCTGTAATATCTACAATTACCAATAATATCATCCCTTCTTCCTCTCCCTCCATCTGGAGCTTCCGGGCATTAAGAAGCATCACTCTTTTGCCGATATTTTTAAAATTATGTTTTAATTCAAAATCTTTGATCGGTACTTTTGAAGATGACATTTTTTCAAAAAAAGATTTTAATTCCGGAATATTCCAGTCACCATTACTTATCTGGTAAATTTCTTTTTCTTCAGTTTGTGCAGGTACCAGATGAAATACCCGGTAAAAAGCATGATTGGCAGTTCTTACACGCAAATCCGGATGAAGCACTATCAATGGTTCGTGAATGGCTTCAATAATAGCTTCTGCATAAGCCAATGCATTTTTAAGTTTAGCTATTTCAATATTTGCTCGCTTCAATGGAGGCATGGGGGGCTATTAAACAAATGGGTGTGAAATCGGTTTGGCGTTTTACATTGGGAAAAACATTCTAAGCAAGTTCCAGGTTACAACCAGGTGATTTAAATAAATATTTTGCAAAAAAATATAAAGGAAATTACAATAGATTTATAACAAAGTCAATTTTTGTAACAGGAAATATTTGCTGAAATTCGACTAAACTAAATTTTATTGAGATTTGCTGTAAGCCGCAGTTACATCATCAAGTCTTTGTATAAACTTCTTTATACTCGGGTCGTAACCGTAGCCGTCAGGAGCCAGGCGATTTTCATTTCCGTCCAGGAAAAAATAAAACGGTTGTGTATTGGCGTTATATTTCGATACCTGCAGGTCAACATTTTTATCGCCTAATGTTTCTATATTCTCACTTAATGATTTCGAAAAATATTGCTCATTTTTTTGCAGGTAAATATTATGCACATCAATATATAATGATACGATGATAAAATTTTCTTTTAACCGCTTCATAACGGCAGGATCGCTCCACACCTGCCCTTCCATCTTGCGGCAGTTCACACAATTAATACCTGTAAAATCAAGCATCAACGGTTTATGTACTTTTCTTGCAACTTCCAATGCTTCATCATAATCATAATAAATAACCATCCCGTATTTGGTAACCACATCGGGCTCGTAGATCCTCATTTGATCATAATATTTTAAAGGATGTGGCACGTTAGAAATATGGGAAGTGTCCTTTATTTGGTCCCGGTCCGCTGCTGCTGTTGTAAAATCCTGCGTACCCATTGGAGGCACGAATGCGCTGATACCTTTAAGCGGTGCGCCCCACAGGCCAGGAATCATATATACAGCAAATGCAAAAGAAGCCATTGCGAAAAACAATCTTGGAATTGTGATATATGGAAGATCAAAATCATTTTTTGGCAATTCATCATCGTGGTGAAATTTAATTTTACCGAGCAAGTATATGCCGAGTAACATGAAGATCACGATCCATAAGGTTATAAATATTTCACGGTCAAGAAGGCGCCATCCTTTTGCAAGATCTGCATTTGATAAAAATTTTAATGCCAATGCAAGCTCCAGAAAACCTAAGGTAACTTTTACCGAATTGAGCCAGCCTCCTGCTTTACCAAGTACATTGAGCATACCGGGGAAAAATGCAAATAATGCGAATGGCAATGCAAGCGCCAGCGAGAAACCAAACATACCGATAAGCGGCCCGTAATAGCTGCCTCTTGCCGCTACTACCAGCAATGGCCCGATGATGGGGCCGGTGCACGAAAAGGAAATGATCACCAGGGTAAGCGCCATAAAAAATATTCCCATGAAATTTTTTGTACCGGCTTTACTGTCTGCTTTATTGCCCCACGAAGAAGGCAATTCAATATTAAAGGCACCCAAAAAAGAGATGCCAAAAACCAGGAACAGCGTAAAAAATACAAGATTGGCTATCCAGTTTGTGGCAATATTATTAAGAGCAGTCGGGCCAAAGATTACTGTTACTAAAAATCCTATCAACGTAAAAATTACTACAATTGAAGAGGAGTAATACACCGCATTGCGGATTCCTTCGGCTTTAGTTGTACTTCGCTTTGTAAAAAAACTAACGGTAACGGGTATCATTGAATACACACACGGTGTAATTAATGCTATGAGGCCACCTGCAAATGCTGCGGCAAAAATCCACCAAAGCGAGTAAGTTGTAATGTCGCCTCTACGGGGCGATATAGTTGCTGACTCCGTCGTTTCGGGTTGTATAAAAAATTTAAATTCTTTTTCAGCGGGTAAATATTGATCGCCTTTTTTATACATGTAGGTAACAGTGCCTTTCAATAAAAAGCTATCCGCAATTCCTGCATTTAACTTTTGTACCCAGCTTACTGAGTCAGTAAAATAATGCACCCGGGCCTCAACAAGACTGTCATATTCATTATGTTCTTTTCCGTTAGAAATAATTGAATCAATAAGAAGATGCGAAGCTGTAGAATCAAAATGAATATTAGAATACAACGGATCATCCGGTGATTTCTGAATGCCGAATAATTCTATCCCCGGTGATATCGCAGCGTTTATTTTTAGCAATACCTGCTTATCATTTAAACGCTCTTTTGTAAAAGAAAAATTAACTGAAGAATCCTGTGAAAATAAATTACCGGCAAACAAAAGCATTAAAGCACAAATCAAAACCCTGGAGTACCTGGTCATCAAAATGATTTAATTTTTTAAAGAGCTATGGAGAAATTTTTTGTTACAGGGGGCAGACATTGCCTGTCGTTACAAACCATATATTCCACTGAAATCTTCGCAGACGTTTTTACACGGGTTTTCAATTTTATAACCTGGATGAATTCCACTTTATCAGAAAATTGTTTTACATCAACCCCAAATATTTCTTCATGCCGCTGCTCAAGTTTGCCTGACTCTTTTACCTTTCCATCAAGATCTAATAATGGATTTTTTGTAAAAGTTATTGTTGTGGGAACCGGGCCGCCGTCGGGAGTGTTTTGTGAATATATATGCCATCCTTTATTTATCGTGGCAATTAAATGCACTTCATATACTTTATCATTTATCTTTTTTGAAGTAACGGTCCAATCAACAGGATTTAAAAGCTGCGCAAATAAAACGTGCGAAGAAAAGACGAAGAATAACGCAAAAAATATTTTTTTCATAATAAATTAAGATATAAACAAATCCAGGGTTAGGATGAATTAAAACAATGCACAAATTAAC
>JBDTMP010000001.1:0-8255 GCA_039934215.1 Ginsengibacter sp. | reverse complement strand
AATTTATCCAGATTAATATTCTCTTTAAGACTCATTTTTTGTTTTGAAGAAGCTAAGTCAGGTCCGAGTTTGCCTGATTTGGGGTGCAAAAGTAAGGAAATCCCGGGTAGATTGAGAAGGGGTCATGCAATTCAATTTTATAAATCTGTCAGATAAAATTGTATTGACAAGCACCAGGCTAATCAATGAAGGACGAAAAACCGTTCTGGAAATTTTTAGAAAATTTTTCTACTGAGCCTGAGGGCAGCGGTATGATATGATGTTAAATGATATTCCAAATTCAGCAATTGCATATTGGTCTTTTTGCTTGCTGAATCCTCTTTGACGGCCTTCAATTCCGATGGGAGTACCTAATTCAAAAGACCGGTCCTGTAGTATCGCTGCAATAGAAGGCGGATTTGGGGAAGGAAATTTGTCAATACCAACGTACGTCGTACTTACATCGTCAATGTAATCTGTTGTTGTAAAGCGATGAGCGATCTCAAAAGAAATATTGATTTTATCAGTTACGGCATATTTAACACCAAAGCCGATTGGGATACAAACAGCCATGGAGCCATAAGCTTTTCGGCCCTGGTAAAATGTTTCGCCTTCAGTATTTAAAGGCCGTAAATAATATTTATCACCGTTATAAAAGGCATATGGATCGTAGCTAAAAATCCCCACGCCCAGAGTTGCATAAGGTGTAAAGGCATGGTCCGGATCTGTAGGATTAAATTTAAAAAAATTGAAATCACCTCTTAATGCAAATTCAAAAATATTTGAATTGAAACTTAAATTCCTGGTACGCTGGTATTCATTTTCGCTATATTGATCACTATACCCAAGTTTAGCATAGTGGGCCGAAATACGAAGAGCTGTATAATTTCCAAATTGCTTTCTCACAAAAACTCCCAAAGCAATTTTAGGCCTGTTAAATGCGGCCCTGTTATTGAGATCGCCAAAATAATGTGCCACCCCGGCGTTGAGGCCTACTTCACCCTCCTGCACATATTCATATTGTGCGCTGGCACTGAAATTTAAAGCGGTAACAATAACGAGGATAACAGAAAATCTTTTCATATCGGGTACAAAATAAAACAATGTTAGGATAACGAAGAAACGTAGTTTTAATTATTCGAGAAGTTAAAACTTTAATTTTAGAATTTTTGTGGAATTGCAAATTGAGTGTTTCAAAGGCATTGTGTAAAAATCAAATTTACTTCAAAACTCAAAAAGGAATTATTTATTTAAGAAGGACAAACCGCATTAATTCCTTTTATCTAATCCCCATGAAAGCTTATTGCGCAGCGTTTGAAGAAAATTATTTTCATTGAGCCGGACAAGATTTATGTTGAATGTTTCTTTTCGTATCGCGAGCAAAACTTCTTTAGTAACAATTTCCCGCCGGCTGTCGAGCGTACATAAAAAGCCATCCGTTCGCCCCTCAACTTCAAAAGATATTATCGTATTATCCGGCACAATCAACGGGCGCACATTTAAATTATGAGGAGATACCGGCGTTATAACAAAACTCGCAGAATCCGGGAATACGACAGGGCCGTTGCAACTTAAGGAATAACCCGTTGAGCCGGTAGGAGTCGAAACAATCAACCCATCAGCCCAATAGGTATTTAAAAATTCACCATTAAGGTATGTGTGAATTTTGATCATGGGAGAAGTATCCTTTTTATGAATTGTAAATTCATTA
This sequence comes from Ginsengibacter sp., assembly GCA_039934215.1. Classification (GTDB taxonomy): domain Bacteria; phylum Bacteroidota; class Bacteroidia; order Chitinophagales; family Chitinophagaceae; genus Ginsengibacter. The sequence goes on along the minus strand of JBDTMP010000001.1, from coordinate 6,565 downwards.
AGTGCATAAGCAATCCCGTCGAACAAAGGCATATTCGCATCCAGGTGCAAAAGTGTTCTTTTGTCGGGCATAAAGGTGCGTTGTACCAGCGCTTTTACAGCCGTGTGCAATTCATGCTTACCGACACTTGCTAAAAATCCGAGACGGCCATAATTAATACCGAGTACTGGTATGCCTTTATCACCAACAAAAGTTACCGCATCCAATAAGGTGCCATCCCCACCAAGGCTTATAATAAAATCAATTTCTTCAAGATCATCAGCGCAGTTAAAGGTTGAATATTTATCTGTTATGCTGATTGAAGAATAAAACTGGTTAAAAAAATCCTGGTATATAACAGGCTCGATTTTATACCGGAAAAGCTCGGCAAGCAATAATTTTAATCCCTCCTGTTGTTCTGATTCTATTCCACGGCTGTAAATAGCTATACGCATAATAATTCCAGGTTGACACTCCTTTTTAAAAATTATTTAAAAAGATAAATCTAATTATGTAAAAATAATCCCTTTTGCCCTAATTGATTGAAACTATACTCAAGGCTTAATTTGAAATCATAAAGGGTAAGAATATCGATTCCAAAACCGCCGGAATATAGCAAGCGGTTATTTAGCTTTGTGTCAAATTCAGGCTGTATATATGCATATCCCATATCAGCAAATGTTTTTGCATACACTGTAAAAGGTAGCCTGTTATATGTTTTAGATTTTAAAAAAGTGGGCAGATAAAATTTTATCACCTCTTTTTTTAAATCAAATTTTGTGAGCCCGCTTGCAACACCATCAACAACAAAATATTCATCGCCACGCAAATAATCGTCTTTATATCCGAGTGCCCTGCGGTTAATATAAGGTTGTGTAAAAGGCAGCTTTATCTCACCCGAAAATCTGAAGCTGGAGTACCATTTACCCGGATAATTAAAGTATAAATTATAAGCAGCCCGAACGCTAAGCCTGTTAATATTATTTTTCCATTGTAATCCACGCTTATTAATAATAAATGATGCAGTATAGCCTTTGAGTGGATAAAGAATATTATCGACATTAATAAACTGCAACTTGTATTCCAATTCAGGAAAACTTTGAATGGCTTTATCGCTATTAAAAAATGCGGGATTGTATAATGGTGAAATTATTGAATCATCAACTTTTATATGTCTGAATCCTACTGTAAACGTTTCCCTCTTCTTAAGACCTTTGCGGGAAATATAAGCAGCGTTTACAAACCATTCATTTTTTACAAAATCATCGTTTTTAAAATAAATAATATTGTTTTTATTGCTTGTCAAAAAAGGAATTTCACGCGTTTGTGAAAAACCTCCTTCCACTGAAACTCCTTCCGTTAATGAAGGATTGGAATAAGGCGCTTTATAATTAAATGAAATATTTCTTGTAAATCCATTTATGAGAGAAATTGAAAACTGGTCATTCCTGCCACTTGCATTTTTATGATAAAACCGGATCCCATAACTCACCCTGTCCAGGCTTGCATTGTATTTTTCAATCCATTCGTTGTAAGACCTGTCCGCCAGTTGAAATACCGGGATCGGGAAAATGTACCATCGTTCTACTACATCTACCACAATGTCAAAATCATTTGCATTGATGATAACAGGAGAAACACTTACCTCCACGAACAGGGTAGTATTGTAAATAAAACTACGGGCGGTTTCAAGAGCAGTGGGTATTTGAGAAATTATAATAGAGTCTCCGGGCTTTACCTGCATTTCTCTCAAAATGATATAAGACTTTGTTTTCTTATTTCCCGTGATAATTATTTTTCTTATTTGAAGTTTTGAAGTTGAATCATTCATTTCTTTTTTATAGGCAACAGTATCGGAAAAGTCAGAGTTTTGTGACAACACTGAATTGTTAATACAACATATAGCCAGGATGGCAATAAATTTTCTGCCAATACAATGCATAAATTTATTTTTTTAGTACTAAACAAATAGTCTGAAAAATAATCCAGGTGCTGGTTAAAGATTGGACCGCCATTATATATCCAGGTAATTCATTAAATGGCGATAATTGCTGTCAATATCATTTTCAAATAATTGTTCCCCTGAATACCAGGTTATCGAATAATCATATCTTTCGAAGGCAGCTATAAGGGTTGATATTTCTCTTTTATTTATGCTGATGGTAACCTGCAATAACAATGTATCGGGCAAAGTTGTAATATTTAAATGCAGGATGATTGAGCCGTCACTTTCAACTATCCTGTTTATTTCAGACAAATTGAACTGGCTACGCTCCATCTGTATTTCAATTGTAGCCCCCGTTTCATTCGCTCCCGAAAAATTACCTAAGGCCGTAAGCAACATCTGCCCTGAGATTGTGCCTAACAATGCATTCTCTTCATTGATTACAGGAATCACATTTGTCTGATACAGGCTGCTTATGTTTACCGCCTGCAAAAAATGCATATTGGAATTTATATATGCGGGTATAAAATCATCTTGGAAAAGTTCAATTTGAGATTTTTTATTTTCTTCATCAAGGAGATCATCTTCACTTATTAATCCTAAAAAGATATCTTCGGATACGACCGGTAAATGGGTTATTTTGAAATCATGCATCAGTTGCAATGCCTTCGACACCGTGTCGGAAAGCTTTAATTGCGGAATAATATTATTGATAAGTTCGTATGCTAACATGATGGCACTTCAGATTAAAAAATGTTAGAAAATTAAGGAACTGTTCTATTAAGACCAAAAAAACTATAGAACTGTTGCAGCGGATACATTTAATTTTGAAAGAAAGCCACTCAGGATTTTATTAAATTCCCCCGGCACTTCCATCATAGGGGCGTGCCCGCATTTATCAATAAAATTAAGCTCACTGTTTGGAATTAACTTATTAAATTCCCTGGCTACAAAAGGCGGCGTAATAGTATCATTATTGCCCCATATAAGGCAGGTGGGCTGTTTGATTTGGTTGAGTTCCTCGCCAAGATTATTTCGAATAGCTGATTTAGCCAACGCTATAATCTTAATTACTTTTATCCTGTTATTGGTTATTTCAAAACATTCGTTCACCAGCTCATCAGTAGCCATAGCCGGATCGTAAAAAGTAAGCTGTGTTTTTTTACGGATATATTCTTTATCTCCGCGTTTTGGATAGCTGTCGCCCATTCCGTTTTCAAACAACCCGGAACTTCCGGTAAGAATAAGAGATCTTATTTTTTCAGGATGCTTGAGGATATATATAAGGGCGACATGACCACCGAGTGAATTGCCAAGTAAATGAATATTTTTATATCCGCGGTTTTCAATAAACCTGTGGACAAACTTTTGCAGGCCGCCTACTGATGTGTGAAGAAGATCAAGTTCAAAAAGAGGAAGCATGGGAACAATCACCCTATTGGTTTTTCTGAAATATTCAACAAGATGTTCGAAATTACTTAGTGCACCAAAAAGGCCATGCAGCAATAAAAGCGGTTCTCCTTCCCCCACTTCAATAAATCTGAATTTGCCTTCCTGTTGAATTTGATATTCCATTTGTGCGCTTCGGCTTTTGGTGTTATTTACTTGCAGCTAATTAACGCTAAAATAAATGTTTCTATGCAAATGACTAAATAATATTTGATCCTGGCTTGTCTCTATGAATTTTTTTTCGCAAGACTATCAAAAAAATCCTGCAACTGCATGAACATATCTTTAAAAAGAGGAATGATCTCTCCAAGATTATTTATCACTTTAGGTCCCCAGGGCGCAATGTATTTATAAGTATGCGAATCAGTAATAACGTAGGGCTTCAATAAAAACATTTTTTCAGCAAAAAATAAAATCACGCTGAATATGATAACATAGATGATCATATATAAAAATATTCCAAGTAAACTATCGAGCCATCCAAGCATTGCAAAATTTACTGTTTTTTTTATAAGCCGGGCGCCTAATCCTACCAGCAAAACCACAACAATAAATACAAGAAAAAAAGAAAGTGCCGGCAGCCATTTGGTTGATTCCATTCCTTTTTCCTGGAGATAGCCTGCCACAACTGCGGAAAATTTGAGCGCTGCCGCAAGGCCTATAATAAAAGCCAATAAAGAAAAAATCCCAACAATAAAACCTTTGCTTAGCCCTTTAAAAATGGCTATTATCATTACAATTATAAAAACAATATCAATTATCATAAGCCACTGCAATGTCTGATTTGCGATGTATGATGTTACATCCTGAAATAGGGATCGATGATCTACATTAATTTTATTTTGATGAAAGAATTTCTTTTACGATTGTCGCGATTGTTTTTCCATCCGCTTTCCCTGCGAGTTCTTTATTGGCAAGGCCCATCACTTTACCCATTTCAGCGGGAGATGAGGCACCGCTTTTTTCCACGATCTTCTCAATAATGCCTCTAAGTTCATCTTCGCTCATTTGCTTCGGTAAAAATTTTTCAATCACTTCAATTTCTTCTCTTTCTTTTGAGGCAAGATCTTCACGATTTTGCTTTTCAAAAATCTCCAGTGAGTCTTTCCGCTGCTTTACTAATTTCTGAAGAAGCTTTATTTCATCTTCCTCTTTTATTTCACCACTGAATCCTTCCGCTGTTTTTGCATTGATGAGAGCGGCTTTAATCGCACGTAACGATCGTAAAGATTTCTCGTCTTTTGCAAGCATCGCTGTCTTTAAATCAATCATTACTTTTTCTTCGAGATTCATTATTATATAGGTTTTTAAATTACAGAATTAATCATGGTCTTTCTGATACCTCATACCTGACCCTGATCACTTATTTCTTTCCTTTTCCATATCCACAAATTTCTTATGGAAATCTTTTGCGAAAGCTTTTATATCACTCACCAGCACATCATTGTTAGTAGCTCTTTTGAAAGTATCTGCCATGGTAATAAAAACCTGGTAGTAAAAATCTGCCATTTCATCCACCATCATTTCTTTTGTCCAAAGATCAATGCGCAACGCGGATTTATCAACAGCATCCCAAAAAGCCACCAGCATGGCTTTGGCTTTCTGCGAATCATGAGCGCTGCTCCCTTCGGCCCTCCATGTTATTTGTTGTGGCACTTTATCAACATCGAGTTGAACATCGATTGTTATTGTAGAACTTGTCATAATGTCTGCGAATTTAAGATTATTGACAGGATAGCAAAAAGGAGATTACATTAATTCAAAAAAATAGTACAAGGTTCGTGTTATTTTTTTGTGCTCATTGTTTTTACAATATTATTCCACACAACTTCAGTGGTATTATCCCAGGAAAATATTTTGGCCCGTTGTCTTCCTTTTTCAATTATTTCTTTTCTTAATTTTTCATCTTTAAAAATCTGCATCATTTTTACCGCGATCTCTTTGAAGTTTTCAGGAGCTGCGTACAATGCAGCATCGCCGCATATTTCATGCATCGTGCCTGTTGAGGAAGTTATTACCGGCACTTCGCTCTTCATTGCTTTGAGCAGCGATGTTCCAAATTCGTCATAAAAGGGCATATAAACCATCGCATACGCTGATGCGATTATTTTCGCCTTCCCCCATTGCGATAAACCGGTTAAAAGTTTTACATCATTACGAAATTTGTATGATCTAAGCTTTGTAATTAATTCGTCAGGATTGTCTTGTCCTTCATTAGCGATCAATAATTGCATGCTGCTTTTTTGTCTTTTCTTAAATGCTGAAAATGCCTTTAGCAAATTCATAATATTATTGCGTGAATTAATTTCGCCCAGGTAAATAAAAAATTCGTTGCCCTCAGCATATTGTTCTTTCACACTTTCCCTTTCCTCCATTGAGACCGGCTGATATATTTCATTGATACCTGGATACGCAACCTGGATTTTCTCTTGCGCTATTTTATAACGGTCAGCAATACCTGTTTTTAAAAAATTGGAAATGGTGATTATCATTTTTGCCTTTTTTAAAAATCGTGGCGTATATGTTTTATAGAAAGACAAATGTCCTTTCTTCACAAAGGAAGGAAAATATAAAAAAGAAAGATCATGCAATATTAAGCACTGCGGCACTTTGGTTGTGAGCGAGCAGAAGCCGGTGCTCACAAATACATCTGCTTGATATTTTTTTAATAGAAGTGGGATTTTAATGTTATACCAAATAAACCATTTCGCAGGGGTGTTTCCCTGTGGGCCTGTCACAACAGGTATCACATTCTTTGGAAAAATAATTTCTGTTTTGAAAGGCTTGTCAAAAAGAAAGATGAAGGTATGCCCGCTATGTAAATTTGTTATCCTTTGAAAAACTTCGCTGAGATAATTGCCACATTCACCAGGTTCATCTTTATTAAGACACCTTGTGTTTATCGCAATTATCATTTAAGGATTTTAGATGATTTAGGTGAAATAATATTTTGACGAAAACGGGGTGAAATTTATCTCAACACTTTCAATTTTACCGTTTCAATCCGGGTCTCGCTTACGCTTAACACATCAAACTGGTAATCGTCAACTATAATCCTGTCCTTCTGCCTTGGAATTGATTCAAATTGGTTGATGATATATCCTGAAAGCGTACCCGACTCTTCATCCTGCCTGAAATTTAATTCATATTTATCAGCAAGATAATCCAGCTCGAGCCTCCCGCTAAAAAGAT